>JANQUX010000341.1 GCA_030730545.1 Maribacter sp.
TGATAGAAGAACTTGCCGATATTTTGGGTGCTGCGACAGCTTGCTCTAAACCGGTTTCTGATCTAGGCTGGAGACCTCATGGAGAGCATGTTGGTCAATCAGGAAAACCTGTAGCGACTAATCTTTACATTGCTATCGGTATTTCTGGAGCGATCCAACACTTAGCTGGTGTAAGTGCCTCTAAAACAAAAGTTGTTATCAATAACGACCCTGAAGCACCTTTCTTTAAAGCTGCTGATTACGGTATTGTTGGAGACGCCTTTGAAGTAGTTCCACAATTGATTGAAAAATTAAAGGATTTTAAAGCACAAAACGGGTAATTTTTTGTTATTTTGTGCCCCTTAAAGGGCTGTTCGTATAGTTGGAGCCCCAAGTATTCGAACAGCCTTTTTTAGTTGAAAATCTATGAGTCTAGTACGATTAAAAATAAAAGGAATCTCTTACAGCCAAACTCAGAACGGGGCATATGCCCTTATCTTGAACGAGGTTGAAGGCGACAGAAAGTTACCAATTGTTATTGGCGCTTTTGAAGCACAATCTATTGCAATCGCTTTAGAAAAAGAGATCAAACCACCAAGACCACTTACACACGATCTTTTTAAAAACTTCTCTGATAGGTTTGATATCGTGATCAAACAGGTAATCATACACAAACTCGTTGATGGTGTATTTTACTCGAGCATTATTTGTGAAAGAGATGGTATAGAAGAAATCATAGATGCCAGAACGAGTGATGCTATTGCCTTAGCTCTGCGTTTCAACGCTCCTATTTTTACCTATAAGACCATATTGGACAAAGCGGGTATTTTCTTGAAATTCTCTTCTAAAGAGAAAGATAAAAAAGACAACGATGACAGTATCATGGTCGATGAAATTTTGCAAGAAGGTGAAACTATAGAAATAGAATCTGGTGCTAGCGATGGTTACACAGAGCTTACTATAGACGAATTGGAAGCTGAATTAAAAAAGGCAGTCACCAACGAAGACTACGAAAAAGCGGCAAAACTGAGAGATGAAATCTCTAAACGCAACTAAACATTAAATAATAGTTTATGAAAAAGGGCAAATGGTTGCTATTTTTTGCACTAATTCTTACCACAATTACTTTTGCTCAAGAGGTAGACGTAACTCAAACCATACAAAGTACCACTGACACCACCCTGGCTGATAATATAGCCACTGCAAGCGTTATGGGCATGGAACCAAATGAAGGCTTTTCATTTAATAGTCTTGGTAGAGGTATTCTAGGCATGGCCGTGTTGTTACTGTTGGCATTTTTATTCAGTTCTAACAGAAGAGCCATTAATTGGAAAACTGTTGGTATTGGTCTGGCGCTTCAATTGGTTATTGCCATTGGAGTACTTAAAATACCTTTCGTACAATTGGTTTTTGAACAAATAGGAAGAATCTTCGTTAGTATACTAGAATTTACACGCGCGGGCAGTAAATTTCTTTTTGAAGGTTTAGTAGTGGATACTGGTACTTTCGGATACATTTTTGCTTTTCAAGTGCTACCTACCATCATATTTTTCTCAGCATTAACATCTTTATTGTTTTATTTAGGATTAATACAAAAGGTGGTAAAATGGCTTGCATGGGCACTTTCTAAAACCTTAGGTATTTCAGGACCAGAAAGTCTTTCGGTAGCTGGTAATATTTTTCTTGGACAAACTGAAGCTCCTTTATTGATAAAAGCATATCTAGAAAAAATGACCAAATCAGAGATTTTATTGGTTATGATAGGCGGTATGGCTACTGTTGCCGGTGCAGTTTTAGCTGCTTATATTGGGTTCTTAGGTGGCGAAGATGAATTGTTACAACTAGTATTTGCCAAGCATTTATTAGCAGCTTCTGTAATGGCAGCTCCTGGAGCTATTGTTATATCTAAAATACTTTATCCACAGACCGAAGAAGTAAATAGTGATGTTCATGTTTCTTCTGAAAAAATCGGTGCCAATGTACTAGATGCTATTGCAAACGGTACTACCGAAGGACTAAGACTAGCCGTTAATGTCGGTGCAATGCTTTTAGTTTTCGTAGCTATTATTGCTATGGTCAACGGCATTTTAGAGTGGACTGGAGATTTTACGCACCTAAATAGCTGGATAGCTGAAAATACATCGTATTCTAAATTTTCTCTTGAAGCAATTTTAGGTACCATATTCGCTCCTTTAATGTGGCTTATTGGCGTAGCCGACGAAGACATTATGTTAATGGGGCAATTGTTAGGTATTAAATTGGTTGCAAGTGAATTTGTAGGTTATATACAATTGGCAGAGTTAAAAGACATTGCCACAATGCCACATTTAAAGTTCAATAAATCTGTAATTATGGCTACCTATATGTTATGCGGCTTTGCAAACTTTGCTTCTATCGGTATACAAATTGGCGGTATTGGATCTCTTGCTCCAGGCCAAAGAAAAACTTTATCAGAATTCGGAATGAAAGCTGTTCTTGGTGGTTCTCTAGCATCATTACTTTCTGCAACTATTGCAGGTATGATTTTAGGGTAAATTACATTTTTCAACTTTAATTTAGTTAATAAGATCTTCATAACCCATACTTTAAATTCCACTCAAAAATTCATCTAAATAGTATTTTTGCAATACGTCGATGAATCAATTTGGCGTATACATAATTCTATTGCTATGAAACAATACCACGACCTTTTAAAACATGTTCTTAATGAAGGAAACCAAAAAGGTGACCGTACAGGAACCGGAACTAAAAGTGTTTTTGGGTATCAGATGCGTTTTGACCTCAGCGAAGGTTTTCCCATGGTTACCACCAAAAAGTTACATTTAAAATCTATTGTATATGAACTACTTTGGTTTTTAAAAGGCGATACCAATATTAAGTATTTACAAGAAAACGGTGTTCGTATTTGGAACGAATGGGCAGATGAAAACGGAGATCTAGGTCCGGTTTATGGCCATCAATGGCGTAATTGGAACGATGATGAAATCGATCAAATTAAAGAAGTAGTACATTCTTTAAAAACCAACCCTAACAGCAGAAGAATGTTAGTATCTGCTTGGAACCCTAGCGTATTGCCAGATACTTCTAAATCATTTTCTGAAAATGTGTCTAACGGCAAAGCTGCTTTACCTCCTTGCCATGCATTTTTTCAGTTTTATGTTGCTGACGGCAAATTATCTTGTCAATTATACCAACGTAGTGCAGATATCTTCTTAGGCGTACCGTTCAATATTGCATCTTACGCATTGTTTACCATGATGATGGCGCAGGTTTGTGGCTATGAAGCCGGCGATTTTATTCATACTTTCGGTGATGCCCATATCTACAATAATCATATGGAGCAGGTTGAATTACAACTAAGTAGAGAGCCTAGAGCATTACCTAAAATGAAAATGAATCCGAATGTGAAAGATATTTTTGACTTCAAGTTCGAAGATTTTGAATTAGTAGATTATAATCCGCATCCTCATATAAAAGGTAAAGTAGCTATTTAGAATCAATTTCTTAATTTATCAGGTTAAACTCAATTGAGCATTTTTATTTAACTTTCCATAAAAATTGTTTTCATGGTTAGTACTGATACGTTCTTAGATTTCTTTTTAGAAACCAGAGAGCATACCGAGGCTATTTGCATGCCTCTAGAAATTGAAGATTATGTGGTACAACCTATCATTGACGTCTCTCCACCAAAATGGCATCTAGGTCATACGACTTGGTTTTTTGAGCAATTTATTCTTAAAACATATGATACATCTTATACGGTTTTTGATGAAGATTTCTCGTTCGTATTTAATAGTTATTACGAAACAGTAGGTAAACGCGTTGTGCGTGCCGATCGTGGTAATCTGTCTAGACCTTCTGTAAAAAAGGTTTATGAATACAGACAGTATGTAACCCAAGCAATGAAGAGGCTGTTAGAATCTAATGAAGATGAAACATTATTAGTTGTTCTTGAAATCGGTATACATCACGAAAAGCAACATCAAGAATTACTACTTACAGATATTAAATATATTCTCGGGAACAACCCGCTATTACCTAAATACTCAGACAATTTCAAAGAATTTACTGTTGAGAAAGAAGCTCAAAGCTGGATTTCTATGAGCGAAGGCATTTATGAAATAGGTCATAATTCTACTGACTTCTGTTTTGACAATGAATTAGGTAGACACAAAGTATATCTACATGATTATCAAATATCAAATAAACTCGTTACTAACGCCGAATATATTGAATTCATAAAGGCAGACGGGTATAAACGTTTCGACCTTTGGCATGCGGCTGGATGGGATTGGGTGCAGCAATACCAAATAACATCACCATTATATTGGCATGAGATTAACGGAGTTTGGCATTATTACAGCCTTAACGGATTGACTGAAGTTGATTTAGACGCACCTGTTACCCATATTTCTTATTTTGAATCGTTTGCCTTTGCCCAATATAAAAGTTGCAGATTGCCTACTGAATTTGAGTGGGAAGCAGCACAAAACCAATTTAATTGGGGACAACGTTGGGAATGGACAGAAAGCGCATATCTACCCTACCCCAACTATAAAAAAGTTGATGGTGCTCTAGGCGAATACAACGGTAAGTTTATGGTCAACCAAAAAGTACTTAGGGGCAGTTCTATTGCAACCCCGAACAAACATGCAAGACATACATACCGCAATTTTTTTCCAGCTGATTTAAAATGGCAGTTTACAGGTATAAGGTTAGCTAAATAAACACGACAGATTACGCATGCAAGACACAAAGACGACAATTACCAGTATAAGTGATTTTGAAAAAGAAGTTTTCCAAGGCTTGACAGATAACCCCAAGCACTTATCTTCAATGTATTTTTACGACAAAAAAGGAGATAAGCTTTTTCAAGATATTATGGCTATGCCAACGTATTATCTTACCGATTCGGAATATGAAATTCTTGAGAACAATAAAGAAGAAATCTCAAATTTGTTTACCGGTTTTGAGTCATTCGACTTAATTGAACTTGGTGCTGGAGATGGAAAAAAGACTAAAATTCTATTAAAAGAATTCAGCGACCAAAAAATCGATTTTACTTACGTACCCATTGATATTAGCGACAATGCATTAAATCTACTACAGAATTCTATTGAGAAAGAATTACCAGAAGTAAAAGTTCAGCCTTTTCAAGGGACATATTTTGAAGCGCTTAAAGAAATAAACAGTCGAGAGAATAGAAAAATTATTTTGTTTTTAGGTTCTAATATTGGCAACTTAGAGCATGAGCAGGCGGTTGTCTTCATGAACAAGATCCAACAGCTAATGCAACCTGAAGATTTACTATTTATGGGGTTTGATCAAAAGAAAAATCCGCAAACCATATTAGATGCCTATAATGACAAAGAAGGCATTACAGCTGCGTTCAATAAAAATGTTCTTGCAAGAATAAACACCGAATTAAATGCAAATTTTATTTTAGATCAGTTTTTACATTGGGAGGTGTATAACCCAGAAACAGGCACTGCAAAGAGCTATTTAGTTTCGAAAATTGAACAGACTGTACAAATTGAAAATTTAGAATTAACAGTAGATTTTAAGCAATGGGAGACTATACACACTGAAATTTCACAAAAATATGATGATGAAATAATTACTTGGCTTGCGAAAGAATCTGGTTTAAAAATGACCACTTCTTATGAATCAACAGCATTTGGTTATAAAAACTATGTCTTTAAAAAAGCTTAGATTATACTTTTAAATAGAAAAAAAAGCCTGCTATATTAAATAGCAGGCTTTCTATATTTTAGTACTATTTCTTTTTTACAATTCTAATACAGCATTCTCAGAACCAGCGAAATCATTCCATTGGTAACGATCTGCCTCACCATCGTTTACATATTCTCCATCAACGATATATTTGAATTCAAATGAATTCTCTTTTGGAAGATCAAAAGTTCCCGTAAACGAGCCATTCTTTTGTTTCTTCAATGCGCTCTTTTTTGCATTCCAGTTATTGAAATCGCCTACAACAGCTACTTTTTTTGCATCGTCTGTAGGTACTGTAAAAGTAACCTTACATACTGGCTTAGTTTTTAAATATTTTTTTGCAATTGCCATGATATTAAATTTAATATTTAAAGTAAAACTAGTACAATAAAATACTCATTTACAACACTTAAGAGATTTTTATCAAATCCTTAATATTTAGGCTGTTTATAGATGTACAACGGAAATTAATCCTACAAAATTACTTTATTGTGAATAGCTACTTTCCTGTTTTTAAGATTTTTACAATTGCATCTATTTCTGCTTCGGTATTATAGAAATGAAAACTTAAACGTACCCCATCGCCTCTTTGAGCACAAAACACATCATTGTCAATTAGTTTTTGATAAGTAGCTTCATTTGCCTTAATATTAAAAATGGTACTGTGTTGCTTTCTTCCCGTAACCACATCAGATAATAGCCCTAGTTTTTGAAATTCTGTCTTTGCCTTCTCAGATAATTTACCATTCTGCTCTGTAATTTTATCTATTCCGATTTTTTCAAAAAACTCAATTGAAAACTTCATGCTTCCAAAAATAAGCGATGACAGATGACCTGGCTCAAACTGTTTTGCAAACCTTATTTCATCCATTTTATCTAACTCGCCATTGGCAGCATTAAAACCAATATTATGCAATGAAAACTTTTCTTTTATCTGATCAGAGAATAGCATGAATCCGTTTCCATAACCTGCCAATAACCATTTGTATGCACTTGCTCCTAAGGCGTCGATACCAGAATTATCGAAATCAAATGTAGTACTGCCACAAAACTGTGTGCCGTCGGCAATTATAATCAAATCAGGATGTTGTTTTTTTAAATCTTTCAAAAATTCTAAATCAATGGTAAATCCGTCTAACCACTGCACAAGACTTAATGCTAGTACATCTATTTTTTTCTCTGACACCACTTTTTGAATTTGATCTTCAATGTCAACCGTCATTTTCAAATACTCAATATCAAATTCTCTTTTTTCAAAACACCAGTTAAGTGACGGGTAGTCGTTTTCTACTAGAAGTATTTTTTTATTTGAATTTAATCCTTCAAGTAAGACATTTAAGCCAGTAGAAAAATTACTGACCAATGCGACATTTTCTCGTTTGCAATTAAAAAATCTGCCAACGGTAGATCTCGTATCAGCTATAACTTTTAAGGCTTTGTCGCGCATATCGCTACCATATATAATAAAGTCTAAATCGTGCTCTTGCCGCCAATCTAGCAAAGAATCATACAACAGACCATATACCGCTGTGTTAGCATAAATACCTTTTTTTAAAACCGGGAATTCCTTTCTAAATTTTTCCATTGATTATAGCGTATAATACATTTCCTGTATCTTTATACCAAATATAGGAAGAGTATGTTTTCTAGAAATAAAAATACCTCCAAATTAGATTTAGAGCAGCATGAACTTTTAGAGAATGCTCAAAAAAGGGTTCGTCAAAAGAAGCGCTTATACACCCATTTTGTAGTTTTTTTAATAGGTAGTGTATTTTTGGTGCTGATCAATAAAATATTAAAATACGGACAAGAATATAATTGGTTCGTATGGGCAATTACCTTTTGGGGATTTTTGTTTGTACTTCATATTTTCAATGTTTTCATAACCAATAAATTTATGGGTCAAGATTGGGAACGCGCTCAAAGAGAAAGATTAGTAGCAAAGCAAAAGAAACGCATTGCAGAAATGGAAAAAGAGATTGAACAGGATTTAAAATTTCCTACCTCATTTGAACCCGAACCTAAAAAAAAATTACTTTGAGCACACTTATAATGATAGCTGCTGCTGCAGAAAATAACGCATTAGGCAAAGACAACGATTTGCTATGGCATTTACCCGATGATTTTAAAAGATTTAAAAAATTGACGTCTGTTCATAAAATTATCATGGGCAGAAAAACATATGAAAGTTTCCCTAAGCCTTTACCGAACAGAACTCACATCATCATTACCAGAGATAAAAATTACTCGGTAGACTATGATGAATGTATTGTAGTACACTCTCTTGATGAAGCTATAGACTTAGTTGACAATGAAATTGCCTTTATAATTGGTGGTGGAGAAATTTATAAGCAGGGTGAAAAACGTTCTGATAAAATTGAACTTACCCGTGTTCATGCCACTTTTGAAGATGCAGATACTTTCTTCCCTGAAATTGACGAAAACTATTGGATGTTAACGCAGCAGGAATTTCACCCAACAGACGAAAAACATAAATTATCTTTCACTTATTTGACTTACGTTAAAAAATAAAATACGCTTAAAAGTCTTTAAAAGCTACACTCAAATTTGACTGTGGCATATTTAAAATACTAGCTAGCACTTTTTCATCGCCATTGGTATAAAATTGGTGCAAACCCTGCTGTTTAGAACTGGTCAATAACTCGTTTTTCTCTAAAACCGTTTTCGTTTGTCGCGCCACTGCCTGACCAGAGTCTATAATAGTTACATTCTCTGGCAACATTTTTTTCAACAACGGAATTAAATATGGGTAATGGGTACAGCCCAAAACCAAATAATCCATCCCCTTTTCAAGCATAGGTTTTATATAACCTTCTAATAACTGGTATAATTCATCGCTTTGTAGGTTTCCGTTTTCGATCATCTCGACCAAACCGGTGCCTCGTTGTTCTAACACGGTAATACCTGCAGCATGATTTTTTGACGTACTGTGAAACAGACTACTCGACAAGGTACCTTTGGTCGCCAACACACCTACAATCTTAGATTTGGTATTTATAGCCGCAGGTTTTAATGCAGGCTCAATACCTATAAAAGGTATCGTATAGTTCGCCCTTAAATAATCTATGGCGTTTGTAGTTGCGGTATTACAGGCAACAACTATAATTTTGCAACCTTGGCTTACTAAACATTCGGTATTTTTTATACTTAGCTCTAGAATTCGCTCTTCAGATTTTTCACCATAAGGCGCATTCTTACTATCTGCCAAATAAATACAATTTTCATTTGGCAAAAGTTCTTGTATTTCGCCCCATATAGATGTGCCGCCAATACCAGAATCAAAAATACCTATATGCCTATCATCCATATTATTTAAACACCTCTGTTATAGGTTTACCGGTTGTACCGTTTGGGAAAGATATACCTAACAGCGCCGAAATAGTAGGAGCAATATCAGGAATCTCTGTTCTGTTAATAGTCGATCCTGGCTTTATACCCAAACCATAAAATAATAATGGCGCGTGTGTATCGTAGATTTGTGGCGAACCATGTGTTGAGCCAGTAGAACCGTAAGAAATAAAACCAGGCTTCAATACTACCAATACATCACCTGATCGCTTTTGGTTATAACCATTCTGCAAAATATAAGGTATACCAGAAGTATAATTAGTACTCCACATTTGATTTGCAGTATACACTCTATCAATAGCATCGTAATCTAAAATTTCTTGCGCTATTTCAACTTGAACTTCTGCCAGACTTAAATCTAGATTTTTTACAATTTTATGATCTAAAAATATTTGATCGTTAGAATAGTTTTTAACTATATCTTCTGTACCATACTTATACTGCAAAAACTCGGCTAACCTCTTTTTATTCGCTGCTGTTTCTATATAACCAGATGGTATTTTTACACTCTTTAAATACGTTGGCACTTCAATAGCCGCATGGTCTGCTGTTAAAAATAACGTGTATTGCCCTTCACCTACATTCTTATCTAATGCTTTAAATAATCTTTCTAAATCTGCATCTAACCTTAAATAAGTATCTTGAACTTCTTTAGAATTTACCCCATACATATGCCCAACATAATCGGTACTTGAAAAACTTACTGCAAGAAAATCTGTAATATCATCTTTACCCAAACCTTCTTGCTTTAATGCCTCTATAGCAAAATCTGCAGTTAATGAATTACCAAATGGCGTTGCTTTAATTATATCAAAATCTTTGGTTTTGTCTAATAATGCAGGAGTATTATGGGGGAATGAGGTTGTAGATTCTCCTTCAAATTTTCCTTCAAAGAGGTTAATATCGGTTCCACTTTCTTTGTATTCTTTAATATCTTTTAGCGTATTCCATTCTCTTTTATACGATTGTGCCGTACCAGATGAATTAAAATCATTAACCCATTTTGGTAGCTCGTTCATGTAATAAGAACTTGTTATCCAATTCCCTTCATTTGCACCATGAAACCAATACGCTGCATTAGCCGTGTGCCCACCAGGTAAAACCGCACCTCTGTCTTTTAGTGCAATGGCAATGGTCTTACCTTGCATTTGGTTATTTAAGCGTAATTCGTCTGTTATTGTAGTTACCCCCATACGGTGAGGTGACATTTGCCCCGCATCTGAAGTTGTACCTACAGATGTGTACGAATCATCGCCGGCACAATACACACTTTTATCTAATTCTTTATCATACCAATTGTTTCCGATAATGCCATGTACTGCTGGCGTTGTGCCTGTATATACAGAAGTATGCCCAGGTCCTGTGCTTGTAGGTGCATAATTAAAATGATTATTCTTGCAATTAAAGCCTTGCTCTACAAGTCTTTTAAATCCGTCATTTCCAAAATGATCATAAAAACGGGTTAGATAATCATATCGCATTTGGTCTACCACAATACCAACCACCAATTTTGGCTTCACCCGTAATAAATTGTCGGTCGAATTATCTTTGTTTTTCTTTTGCGCTGTTAAACTACTTGTCAACAACAATGTAACCATCAATAATGATGCACTTAAATATTTTTTCATTTTGATACTGGTGAGATTGAAACGCAAAAGTAAATAATTTCGACGTTTAAAGATTAAACGGAGGTTAAATCAAGTCCTTTATTGTTATTTTTACGATAAGAAATTTATTTGTAACGAATGAACTATTTAGCATCTGTAGGAAGCTATGCAATTATGATCCGCGAGGTTTTTAAAAAACCTACGAAATGGAGAATAATGAAATCACTTATATTTAAGGAAATAGATGAGCTGATCTTTAGCTCATTGGGTATTATTATATTCATCTCCTTTTTTATAGGTGCCGTTGTAGCTATACAAACTGCCCTTAACCTTACCAACCCATTAATACCGAGAAATCTTATTGGTTTCGCGACACGGCAATCTGTAATATTAGAGTTTGCGCCTACATTCGTTTCTATAATTATGGCTGGTAAAGTGGGATCTTATATTACATCTAGTATCGGTACCATGAGGGTTACCGAACAAATCGATGCGCTTGAGGTAATGGGTGTAAACTCTTTAAATTACTTAGTATTCCCAAAAATAATTGCAATGCTTTTTTACCCTTTTGCAATTGCAATTTCTATGTACGTCGGAATATTCGGAGGATGGATGGCCGGTGTTTTCGGCGGATTCTTAACTAGTGAAGATTTTATAACCGGACTACAAACAGATTTTGTACCCTTTCATATCGGATATGCATTTGTAAAAACATTAATTTTTGCCTTTGTAATTGCTACCATACCATCATTTCATGGCTTTTATATGCGTGGCGGTGCTCTAGAGGTTGGTAAAGCAAGTACGACCGCGTTCGTTTGGACGAGTGTTGTAATTATCATACTCAACTACATATTAACGCAACTTTTACTAGGATAATGATAGAAGTACGAGACATACATAAATCTTTTGGCGATGCTCATATTCTTAAAGGGGTTACCACCACATTCGAAAAAGGCAAAACCAATTTGATCATTGGACAAAGTGGATCGGGTAAAACCGTATTTCTTAAATGTCTTTTAGGCTTATTCATTCCCGAAGAAGGTGGTATCGTCTATGACGGAAAATTATATGCCGACCTTTCTAATGACGAGAAACGCGATTTAAGACAAGAAATGGGCATGGTATTTCAAGGTAGCGCCCTGTTTGATAGTATGACGGTTGAAGGTAATGTAATGTTCCCTTTAGAAATGTTTACCAAACAGTCTAAATCTGAAATGAAAGACCGTGTAGATGCTGTTCTAAAAAGAGTTAATCTAATTGATGCGCATCATAAATTTCCTTCTGAGATTTCTGGTGGTATGCAAAAGCGTGTAGCCATTGCTCGTGCGATTGTTATGAATCCGAAATATCTTTTTTGTGACGAACCTAATTCTGGTCTAGACCCTAAGACAGCTATTCTTATTGATGATTTGATTAAAGAAATTACCGAAGAATACAATATCACCACGGTTATAAATACCCATGATATGAACTCGGTAATGCAAATAGGAGAAAAAATAATTTTCCTTAAAGACGGACTTCTAGAATGGGAAGGAACCAAAAATGAAATCTTTAAGACCGATAATGAAGCGGTAACAAATTTTGTCTATTCATCTGACCTTTTCAAAAAAGTACGTCAAATGTATATTCAAGAACAGAATTAACCCTTCTCTGTAGGCACTTCTTTAATCTGAATATTCTTATTACTCAATCTTAAACGCAACCAATTTTGTAGCTTGGTCATATCTTTAACCGTTTCTGCTCTTTTAGCTTCCTTCTTCCAGGTTACCTCAAATAATGGTATACTATCTGTTTTGGCAAAATCTGTTGAAATCAAATAAGCATAACCTATTCGTTCTAAATTTTCATAATTTGTTTTCGCCTCAAGACTAATTTCTTTGAAAGGAATCTGATTTGATGATATTTGATTTAAACGTACCAATTCACTTTCTAAAAGCTGAATTTTCTCGTCTTTAGTAGTAAGAATACTTTTCTGTGACTCATAAAGCTCATTAACATATTTCAGCTCATTTGCTTCGTCACTTTTAGAACCTTGAACAACGCTAAGCTCAGTTCCTTGTAATTGTTTGTATTCTGCCATTTGGGCACGCCAGGTAGCAATTACATTGTCCGGTATGCCATCATTACCCATGAAAACCAATTCAATTTTAGACTTACCTTCAGCATCATAGTCTACCTCACTAAAATCTTTCAAAAATTTACCTTCACCCGAAAATTGGTATGGCACTATTTTTTCCGTTATAAAAGTTTCTGCATCTCTATTGAATAACGATTTTTTGAAAACGCTGTAAAAAGTAAATCCCGCAGGTATCATTACCAGTATAGCTAATAAGGACGCTAGTCTACCTATTAATTTTCTTCGCTGCGAATTCACATAGCGAACCATTGGAAATTTTAATAGCTTAATAACCAAGAAGGTTGCAAGGGCTATAAATATGGTATTGATAATAAACAGATACATCGCACCTGATGCATAATTCCAATTACCAATTGCCAGACCACCAAAAAATGCAATTAAAACATCTCTAATACCAGGTTCAGTTCTAGCTAAAAGTTCTGAAGACTCATCTCTAAGCGGAAAAAACCTATAGAACAAATAGGCTGTTATTACACTTAAAACTACCATTACGGCAAAGTTCTTCAATGATCTCTTTAGCGTGTCAATGTCATTTATTGCCACAGACATGCCAATACCTAAAATAGGCCCCATCAATGGAGAAATTAACATCGCACCAATAACAACAGCTGTAGAATTGGCATTAAGACCAATTGATGCAATAAAAATAGAACAAATCAAAATCCAAGAAGTATGCCCCTTAAAAGGTATATCGGCAATAATAGCTTCTTTCGTAGCCTGCTGATCAGTATTGGTTCTGATATCCAACAACTCAGAAAGAAACGTTTTAACACTACCTAAAAGACCTTGAAAATCTTTTTTTACTTCTTCACTACCACTACCCTCATTACTATTAGGGGTAATATTATCTTGATTAAGATTGTTCTCCATATTTAAGCGAATTCATCACCAAAGGTATCTTTTACCTTATTTAAAACTTGTTTAATGTCTTGTTCTTTTGTCTTTGGGTAAATCAAAAGTACTTCATCTTTATCAACTATTATATAATCACTTAGGCCATCTACAACAACAACTTTACCTGCTTTAGACCTAATCATGTTACCATTAGCATCTTGCGCTATCACTTTTGCATTTACTATGGCATTTTCATTCTTATCTTTATCTAACTTATCATATAAAGAGCCCCAAGTACCTAAATCATTCCAATCAAAAGTTGCTTCTTTTACGTAAATAGCTTCTGAATTTTCTAATATGGCATAATCAATTGAGATATTTTCTGCCTTAGGATAGTTTTCAGATATAAATTTCTTTTCATCATCGGTATTGTAACACACTAAACCATCTCTAAACAATGCATATTGTTTCGGTTGAAAATTTTGAAATGCGTTAACAATTGTCTTTGCACTCCACATGAAGATTCCCGCATTCCATAAAAAATTCCCTTGTGCTAGAAAATCTTTTGCAGTCTCGTAGTCTGGCTTCTCTCTAAACTGATTTACCTTTTTAATTTGTGCCTTATCTGCCTTATTATATTCTATATAACCAAAACCTGTATTAGGAAAAGAAGGTTTTATACCTAGCGTACATAAAACATCTTCAGTTTCGCATTTCTTAAAACAAGCTATAACATCTTTTGCAAATGCATCTTCATCTTCGATCCAATGATCACTCGGTGCCACAATCATTACGGCATCTTTGTTCATTTTCTGAATTTTCATTGCAGCATATAAAATACAAGGCGCCGTATTTCTCATGGCTGGCTCAAGAACAACTTGCTCTTGTTTTACCATCGGCAATTGCTCCAATACTAAATCATTATAGCGTTCATTGGTAAGAATCAAAATATTTTCGGTAGGCACAAATTTGTTCAACCTCTGAAACGTTTTTTGAATTAGGGTATCACCTGTACCCAACATATCATGAAATTGTTTCGGATTGTCACTTGTACTTATTGGCCAGAATCTAGACCCTACTCCTCCTGCCATTAAAACGGCGTAATAATTTTTTTTCATGTCAGCTTTTTATTAATTCCACTTCAGCATTAGGTTGAAACAGAAACATCCTACCTGAGGATAATTCTACACATTCATAACGCTTAGTTCGTTTATTTCCTTTTTTAAATAATTTGCCATTATAGATGCGAAACACACACCCAATCGGTAATTCGTAAACGTAAGTTTTTTCCGATTGTTGTTCATCGAATTGTTTTAAAGCAATAGATAATTGGGCATCGGTACTACTACTTGCCTTCGGATTCTTAAAATGTCTAGCCAATAAAGGTAAAAGTTGCGAAGGAAATATCTCTGGTCGTATAAATGGTAGCATTAAATGCTGAAAGGTTTTTTTCCATTCTAATCCATGTGGCTTAATATGTCGACCATATTTCTCAAACGCCATTAAATGGGCGATCTCATGAATTAAAGTAATCAAAAATCGATACTTATTTAAAGACGCATTTACCGTTATTTGATGATTACCATCTTTTCGCCTTCTATAATCGCCATGCCTAGTAACCCGCTCATTCACGATTTTTAAATGCACCTGACTAACTTTAATTAGCTCATAACATGGACTAACCGCTAATTCTGGAAGATATTTAGCTAACGTTTGTTGCATTTTTACGGTGTACTACTGCTTACCTGTAATATTTTACCATTATAAAGCTTTTGGCCTTTCAAGGCAAATTCCATTATATATTCAGCCATTTCTAATGCAGTAATCGGAGCTTTATACCCAGGAAAAGCTTCTTCTAACATTTCTGTCTGTACCGCACCTAATGCGAGTGCATTGAATGCCGGACCCGTTTCCTTAAATTCCTCAGCTAGTAATTCTGTTAGTGTAAGAACAGCTCCTTTACTCGAACTATATGCCGAAAGACCTGGAAATTTTGCACTCCCCTGAATACCACCCATAGAGCTAATTGTAAGTACGTGACCATTAGTATTCATGAATGGCACCACCAATCTTGTCACAGCCGCAACCCCAAAAACATTCACATCATATACCGACTTAAACTCATCTTCCGTCAATTCTAAAAAAGGTTTGTTGATCAGCTTGCCCGCATTATTTATAAGTGCTATTACAGTACCCTTTTTATCTTTTAAATAATCAGATAATTTAACTCTATCTGCTACCGAAGACACGTCAAAGGAAAATGTTTCAATATTTTTATGGTTAAGATTCTTAATCGGTTTTTCATTTCTAGATAGCGCCAAGACTTTATAACCGGCATCGGCTAGCAACTTACTTAATTCAAAACCAATTCCCCTACTGGTACCTGTTACAATTACGTATTCCATTAATTATATTTTACTTCTTTTATCGGTGCGTTAATTATACCTTCTAGCATAGGTATAACTTCATTTACAACTGTTGACATAAAATTATAATCCATCAACGATGCTTCATCGCCTACTTTATGATATTCACCAAAATTCGTAAAGTCAAAAGAGCTATATGTCTGCGAAGGCACATTGAATTCATCGTGAAAAGGAGCATTATCTGATCTTCTAAACAAATTGAACTCTTTTGCTTTTGGAAGAAAACCTACTAAATTTTTATGCGCGTACGAATTACTGATGTTTGCTAAATTTGACAACTCATATCCTGTTAAATATAGATTATGATCTTTATCGACCATAGGTACACCTACCATTTCGAAGTTTAGCATGGCATATAAATCAATATTTTCAGCCTTTAATATTGAAGCCAAATGCTTAGAACCTAACAACCCCTTTTCCTCAGCCGTAAACAATGCAAAAATTATACTTCTCCTATTCCCTTTCAACTTGCCAAAATATTTCGCCAATTCTAAAACTGTGGTTGTACCAGATGCATTATCATTTGCACCATTCGCAATTGAATCATCGCCACCACTACTTATTAAACCGATATGGTCATAATGTGCACCTATTATAACAAACTCGTTTTTCAACTTTTCATCATTACCTGGTAAAAAACCAACTACGTTATAAGCTACGCCATCGTTATAATTTTCTAAAGTATCTCTGTATGATGTAAAATAAGGTGCGATTCTATTCTCTTCAAATATATTTTCAATATAATCGGCTGCCATTACAATACCTTCACTGCCTGTATCTCGACCCTGTAGCTCGTCTGAAGTTAAAAATGTCATAATTTTTTCAATGTCGTCTGGTGTGGTATGCGCCTTCAGCTTTGAGGATTTCACATCAACTTTATCATCAGAACTTTCAACTATACTGCTAGGTAAAACCGTTCCTTTTACTCCCTTTGGATTTGTAGGATTCAAGACTGTCGATTGATCAACTTTCGCCCCACCACAACTAAGAATCAGTGTACTAAGAAGTACTAAGCTTAAATATTTCATAACAAGATTACATTTAGAATATAAAGATAAAAAAAAGCATCCCGATGAAAGGATGCTTTTCTAATTCTATTTTTAAAATCAATTTTCTATGCTAACATAGTAACCGGATTTTCAACAAAATATCTTAATGTCTGAAGAAACTGAGCTCCTACAGCACCATCAACAGTTCTGTGATCACAGGCAAGCGTCAATTTCATTGTATTGCCTATTACGATTTCACCATTTTTAACAACCGGCTTTTCAACAATTGCACCAACTGAAAGTATTGCTGAATTTGGTTGATTGATAATACTAGTAAATTCAAGTATACCGAACATACCTAGGTTTGACACCGTAAACGTACTGCCTTCCATTTCTGAAGGAGCAATTTTCTTATTACGTGCTTTACCTGCTAAATCTTTTACGGCACTACCTATTTGCGTTAAACCTAATAGATCGGCGTGTTTTATAACTGGCACAACTAAACCTTCATCAACAGCAACAGCAACACCCATATGAATGTGTTTATGGTACTTTGTAGTTTCGGCACTCCACGAAGTATTAACCTGAGGGTGCTTTCTAAGTGCCATTGCACATGCCTTTAATATCATATCATTAAATGACACTTTGGTATCTGGCAAGCTATTTATCTGTGCGCGAGATTCTTTTGCATTATCCATATCTACCTCAATGGTAAGATAGAAATGTGGAGCATTAAATTTAGAATTACCTAATGCCTTAGCTATCGCCTTACGCATATTAGAGTTCTTAACCTCTTCGGTACCTTCTTCACCAGACGGCATTGCCATTGATACAGGTTGGGCAGCGATTGCGTTATCAGCTTTTACACTTGCAGTAGCTGCTGGAGCAGAAGCTGCAGCTGCACTTGGTGTGTAATTTTCTATATCTTTCTTTGTAATTCTTCCATGATCACCAGAACCAGAAACTTTAGCTAAATCGATACCTTTATCGGCAGCGATTTTTTTAGCTAACGGCGAAGCAAAAATTCTTTCACCATCGGCTACCGAAATTGAAGCCTCTTTAGTATCAGAAGTATCATCTGATTTTTTATCTTCTTTCTTAGTTTCGGTTGCAGCACTCTTTTTACTTCCGCCAGATTTGTTATTTAAAACAGCATCGACATCTGTACCTTCTGGACCTATAACTGCCAATACAGCATCTACAAGAGAAGACTCACCTTCTTGTATACCTATATATAATAGTTTTCCATTATAGAAAGATTCAAACTCCATCGTTGCTTTATCGGTTTCGATTTCAGCTAATATGTCACCTTCTTCAACATCGTCACCAACTTTCTTTAACCATGTTGCCACGGTACCTTCTTCCATGGTATCACTCAAACGAGGCATTTTTACGATTTCAACTCCCTCAGGAATTTCACCACCACCATGCGCTTCTTCAGCTGTATCTTCAGTAACAACTTCCGCTTCAGATGATTTCTCTTCTCTAGCTGCCGTACTACCACCTAACAAAGCTGAAATATCTTCACCTTCATCACCGATAATAGCCAATAGACTATCTACAGGGGCAGTATCACCTTCTTGAATACCAATATGCAATAAAGTTCCCTCATTAAATGATTCGAACTCCATCGTTGCCTTATCAGTTTCGATTTCGGCTAATATATCTCCTTCGTGAATTTTATCTCCAACGCTTTTTAACCATTTAGCTACGGTACCCTCTTCCATGGTATCGCTTAAACGCGGCATATTTACTACTATAGCCATCTAATTAAAATTTATGTTCAACAAATGGAAAATCCTCTTGTTCGTAAACCATATCGTATAATTGGTTTATAGGTGGATAATCTGATTCTTCTGCGAACTTCTCGCACTCCTTAACCATTGATTTGACATTTTTATCAATTTCCTTGATTTCGGCTTCAGTTGCGTAATTATTTTCTTTAATAATATCCAACACTTGAGTAATCGGATCTATTTTCTTATACTCTTCAACTTCATCTTTCGTTCTGTAATGCTGTGCATCTGACATTGAGTGACCTCTATATCTGTACGTTTTCATTTCAAGAAAAGTTGGTCCGCCACCACTACGAGCTCTATCAATAGCTTTACTCATTTCTTGTGCAACCGTCACAGGGTTCATTCCATCAACTGGTCCACAAGGCATTTCGTAACCTAAACCTAACTTCCAGATTTCTGTAGAAAAAGATGTTCTAGCCACCGAAGTACCCATTGCATAACCATTATTTTCGCAAATGAAAACAACTGGCAATTGCCATAGCATTGCTAGATTGAATGTTTCATGTAATGCTCCTTGCCTAACAGCACCATCACCCATATAACATAGGGTAACATTATCTCTACCAGCATACTTATCACCAAAAGCCATACCTGCACCTAATGGAATTTGCCCACCAACAATACCATGACCACCATGAAAACGGTGCTCTTTCGAAAAGATATGCATCGATCCACCCATACCCTTAGAAGTACCGGTAACTTTACCATAAAGCTCAGCCATAACCATTTTAGGATCCACACCCATACCAATTGGCTGAACGTGATTTCTATAAGCCGTTATCATACGGTCTTTGGTTAAATCCATTGCATGCAGTGCCCCAGCCAAAACAGCTTCTTGCCCATTATACAAATGTAAAAACCCTCTTACCTTTTGCTGAATATATACAGCAGCCAATTTATCCTCAAATTTTCTCCAAAACAGCATGTCTGCATACCATTTCAAATACGTTTCCTTGGTGATTTTTTTCATCAATTTTAACTAAAGGTTTAAAATTCTATATTGATAACAGAGGTAATATAACCTATGTATACTAGAGCAGCAAAAATACACATATTAATGAATCGATAAAAATATTAGAAGCAAATCCATTCAGAAATTATATGCTTAACAAATAAAGCATATAACGTGTTTATTTACAATACTTTTTGCATGAGAGGTTAATTTAAAAAACTACTATTGAAACCGAGTGGTAGTAGATCTGCTAAAGAATTGCACTCTATAACACTACCTATCTCTCCCATTAATAAAATTTTAATCGGTTCGCCCTGCCTAAATTCATACTCAGAAATCGCCTGTCTGCAATTACCACAAGGGGCAGCAGGTTCACTTACTTCATGATTTAAAGATGCAGCCGTAATCGCAATTGCTTTAATTTTCATTCCTGGATATTTCGCACCTGCATAAAACACAGCTACCCTTTCTGCACACAAACCTGAGGGATAAGATGCATTTTCTTGATTATTACCTTCTATAACTTCACCATTTTCCAACAAAACGGAAGCACCAACATTAAAACTTGAATAAGGCGCATAAGCTCGCTGCCTTGCACTGACAGCGGCTGACATTAAATTTTGACCATCACTTTTCAGTTCGTTTAACGAATCATATACCGTAATGTCAAAACTTATCTTCTTTTTTTTGACCATATTTTATTTTTATGTTTCAATCTACAAATATATATCTGGTGACTATATAAATATACCTTTAAAAAAATTACTGCATAAAAAAACCTGCAATTGCAGGTTTTTTTTATATTCTTAAAATCTATTTTTAAGCCTAATCGTTGTAAAATTCTTCTCCTAAATTAAAGGTGAGAGAAAAACGTAGCGTATTCTCCAAAGGATTTCTAACCTGAGAAGTAGAGAACAAATAAGATAAATCTACTTGGGCAGCCTTGAATTTAAACCCAGCACCTAAGGTGAAAAACTTTCTAGAACCTTTCTCTTCACTTTCATTAAAATAACCTGTTCTAAGCATAAAGGCATCTTGATACACATATTCTACA
>JANQUX010000342.1 GCA_030730545.1 Maribacter sp.
AGCCAAATTACAGCAAGCAGCCTTCAATAATTCTGCACTATTTACGGTGATGACATTTTGCGGACTGAAATACGTCTTCTGTATTGCATCTCGCTCTTGTTGTACCACAACCTCATCTAATTCATTAGATGGTTTTAAACTTACACGAATTGTCTTTGGCTCATTTATAATTAATGTATCAGTTTCAAAACCGACATAACTAATTATCAATTTATTAAATTCCTTTTTATACGGAATTGAAAATTTACCGTCAAAATCTGTCACCACTCCCGTTTGGGAATCTTGCCAATAAACATTTGCACCAGAAAGGCTTAAGGCATTAGATCCTTCAGAATCTAATATCACACCTTCTACCTTTTCCTGAGAAAAAGCAAACCAAGGCAACATGGCTATTATTGCTGTTATATATTTATTCATTAAATTTTTTATTCCACTTGATTAATCAATTTTTGTTGCTCGTAATCGCAATGCATTTGCAATTACCGAAACAGAACTAAAACTCATAGCCAAAGCGGCGATCATAGGCGAAAGCAACAATCCGAAAAACGGATATAAAACTCCTGCCGCAATAGGGATACCAACGGTATTATAAATCAAAGCGAAAAATAAATTCTGTTTAATATTTTTCATCACCGCCTTACTTAAGTTGTGCGCTTTTACGATACCATGCAAATCACCTTTAACAAGCGTAATAGTTGCACTTTCAATGGCTACATCTGTACCTGTGCCCATAGCAATACCTACATCACTTTTTGCCAATGCCGGTGCGTCATTTATACCATCGCCGGCAACGGCAACTATCTTACCTTCTAATTGTAATCGTTCAACTTCAGCTAATTTATCTTGAGGAAGCATGCCTGCTTTAAAATCTGCCAAATTCAATTGTTCTGCAACAGCCTTTGCCGTATTATAATTATCACCTGTTAACATGATAACCGAAATACCAGATTTTTGAAGCGCTTCTATTGCCTTTTTACTAGTCTCTTTGATTTGATCACCAATAGCCACAAAACCAACTGCTTTAGCATTAATCGCTAAATACGAAACAGTTTTACCTTGTTTTTGATGCGCTGTAACAACTACTTGTAAATTTTCAGGAATAGTCACGTTAGCCTCACCCATCATTTTATCATTTCCTAAAACAACAGTTTCCCCATTAATTTTACCAGCAACACCCATACCTGTGATAGAATTGAAATCATCAACTTTTAATAGTTCTACATTTTTAGATTTTCCGTAATTAACGGTGGCATCTGCCAATGGGTGCTCACTTAGCTGATTTAATGAAACAATATACTGCACCACTTTTTCAGAATCAATTTCTGCTATGCTCCCTACTTTTTCTACGGATGGTTTCCCCTCGGTTATAGTTCCTGTTTTATCTATGATCAGGGTATCAATTTTATCCATACGCTCAAGTGCTTCGGCATTTTTAATCAACACACCAGACTGCGCTCCTTTACCCACACCTACCATAACGGACATTGGTGTCGCCAAACCTAAGGCACAGGGGCAAGCAATAATTAATACCGCAATGGCATTTACCAAAGCAAATACATAAGCTGGGTCAGGTCCGAAAATGACCCACACTATAAAGGTTATAATAGAAATAAAAACAACTACAGGCACAAAATAACTAGATATTTTATCTGCTAGTTTTTGAATAGGCGCCTGACTACGACTAGCCTTATTCACCATATCGATGATTTGAGACAACAATGTATCTGCCCCAACTTTCTCAGCTGTCATTACAAAAGACCCCTTACCATTTATTGTACCTGAACTTATTGTATCGCCGACTACTTTCTGAACCGGAACAGGTTCACCCGTAATCATAGATTCATCGACCGTACTTTCCCCTTCTTGAATACTACCGTCTACAGGTATTCTATCACCTGGTTTTACGCGAAGTAAATCTCCTTTTGAAATCTGGTCAATAGAAATACTCACTTCTTTACCGTCTACAATTTTAACAGCTTTATTAGGCGCCAATTTCAGCAATTCTTTTACCGCAGAATTGGTTTTACTATGTGCGCGGGCTTCTAATAACTGACCAAAAAGCACTAAAGTCAAAATCACCGCAGCAGCTTCAAAATAAACATGAACCGTACCTTGATCTGTTTTAAATTGTGGGGGAAAAAAATCGGGTACCAAAATAGCGAATACACTAAACAACCACGCCACGCCTGCACCAATACCAATCAATGTAAACATGTTTAAATTCCATGTTTTAACCGAACGATAGGCACGTTCAAAAAACATCCACGTTGCATAAAACACCACAGGAATTGACAATGCGAATTGTACCCAATTCCAATATTTTAAGCTCAATATATTTTGAAGCGGATTATTAGGTATCATTTCTGACATTGCAATAAGAAAGATCGGCAACGTAAACCCAACTGCTATTTTAAACTTATTCAGTAATTTCTTATAGCTCTTTTCCTCTGTTGAAATATCTGCTTGTTTCGGCACCAGATCCATACCACAAATAGGGCAATCGCCAGGTTCATCACTAATTACCTCAGGATGCATGGGGCACGTATACTCTTGACCTATATTGGTGGTGGCACTCGCCTCTTCAACCAGATCCATACCACAAACCGGGCAGTCGCCAGGTGCTGTATATGTCTTTTCTCCTTCGCAATGCATTGGACAATAAAAAACACCATTACCATTCTCGACCGATTTGGGTTTTGCAACCTTATGTACCTGAGCACCGAGTTCATGAATGGAATAATGCCCCCCATCAGCTTCCATAGCCGCCTGTAGAGTCTTCAACGGAATATGATCATCCATCTCTAAAACTGCTTCTGCCTTTTCTAAATTCACCGCGGCATTCGATACTCCGCTAATTTTAGCCAAAGTTTGCTCAACATGACCTCGGCAGCCATTGCAGGTCATACCAACTATAGTATATGTATGTTTCATTTGCTGTATTAAAAATATTATGTAAACCCAGATATCTAATCAATAATGTAGATAAAGAATTATTTCTTTATAACGATGGGCTGTTTATCAAAGAGATTAAGCTTCCCATTTCGATAATTTATAACGTAAAGCACTTCATCTTTAATCATCATATCGGTAGGTTTTTCAATCTGGTCTTTTAACACCTGTAATAAATTGCCGGTCTTATCAAAAATGAGAACACGGTTGTTTTCAAAGTCAGTTACAAAAACTTCATTTTCTGAAACAAATATTCCTGTTGCTGCATTCATCTTCTGATTTTGACCCATCATTTGAAGAAAACCGCCTTTTTTATCAAACACTTGAATTCTATTATTATAGGCATCTGCAACCCAAATTTTATCTTTGGTAATTTGCACATCTGTTGGATAATAAAATTCTCCCTCAGCTTTTCCTTCCTTTCCAAAAGAAATCCAATTTGCACCATCAAAGTAAAGAATACGGTTATTGTAAAAATCTGCAATAGCTCTTTCATTATCAAAAACAGACACTCCCGCAGGGGCATCTAAAGAATCAGAAACCTGCATTACAAACCTCCCTTTTTTATCAACGGTTTCTATGACATCTTTTCCATACTGAGGAATAAAAATCGTTTCCTTCACAGCATCAATATGCATTGGTCGGTCTAACGAATCTATTGTTTGGGTAATTTTACCTTCTTCATTAATCTTTACTAATCGATTATGGTCACCATCAGAAAGCCAAATATCTCCATTCACTTGGGTTAACCCAATAGGATTTACCCCGTCTAATTGAATAGTTTTAGACAACATCCATTCTTTTGGAATTTCCTCTTTTTCTTTACAAGCCGTTACAAGTAGTAAGACAGCTATGACGTATATAAAATGTTTCATTATTAGTAACTTAAACGTTCGTATTTACAGCATGCAGGCAAATTGCCATAATCATCGGTATGCGCCTGATGCTTCTTTGTATCATGACCTGCTAATGCTACTTCTTTTTCAATCTCTTGAATAGAAGTTAAACCAGCATCAAAAGATACTTTCATAATTTTAGTGTCCTTATCCCAAGAAACATCAGAAACTCCGTTTACGGCCCCAGCCGCTTTGGTTATTCTAGCTTCACACATGGCACAATTACCTGCTACCATTACATTTTTAC
>JANQUX010000343.1 GCA_030730545.1 Maribacter sp.
GGTGTATAGTGCTCTTTAGAAATCTAACTTCTTCTTACGAAGTTCAAAGTTCTGACCTAGATACACTTTACGTACCATTTCATCGGCAGCCAATTCTTCTGGTTCACCAGATTTTAAAATACCACCTTCAAACATTAAGTAAGAGCGCTCAGTAATAGCAAGTGTCTCTTGTACGTTGTGATCGGTAATAAGTATACCAATGTTTTTGTCTTTTAACTGCGCTACAATACGCTGTATGTCCTCTACGGCAACGGGATCGACACCGGCAAAAGGCTCATCCAATAAAATAAATTTTGGATCGGTAGCCAAAGCTCTAGCGATCTCTGTTCTTCTTCGCTCACCACCAGATAAAAGATCTCCACGACTTTTGCGAATATGACCTAAACCGAACTCTTCGATAAGCGATTCCATTTTCATGTGTTGCTCTTTCTTGCTCAATTTGGTCAATTGAAGTACGCTCAGAATATTCTTTTCAATACTTAGTTTTCTAAACACAGAGGCTTCTTGTGCCAAGTACCCAATACCATTCTGAGCTCTTTTATACATTGGAAATTTTGTAATCTCCATGTCATCTAAATAGATGCTGCCGCCATTTGGTTTTATAAGCCCAACAATCATGTAAAAGGATGTTGTTTTACCAGCACCGTTTGGTCCAAGTAACCCTACAATTTCACCTTGGTTAACTTCAAGAGAAATTCCTTTAACCACCCTACGACCTCTGTAGGACTTCATAATATTGTCGGCACGTAACTTCATGTATTCAAATCTATTGGTTATTGGTCTGTTAGAAAAGTAATTAGGGATTATTTAACCTTGTTGGTTTTCTAATTCTTCCCAATACTCATATGCTCTTCTTAAATGTGGTACCACAATTGTACCGCCAACAAGAGTAGCAATGCTTAAAGTTTCCATTACTTCTTCTTTAGAGGCACCTTCTTTATGTGAGCTTTCTAAATGGTATTTTACGCAATCGTCGCAACGCAAAACTGCTGAAGCAACAAGACCTAACAATTCTTTGGTCTTAACATCTAAAGAACCTGCAGCATAGGCATTGGTGTCTAAATTAAAAATACGCTTAATTATTTTATTGTTATCGGCCAACAGCTTTTCGTTCATCTTAGAACGATAGGCATTAAATTCTTCAATTTGGTTTGACATTTCTATTTGCTTTTTTTTCTTTTTCAGCTTTTCTTCTTTCTTTTCTAAGTACCATGGCAGATATATAAATACTTATTTGGTATAAAAATATTACCGGTATGGCAACTATAATTTGACTTGTAACGTCTGGTGGGGTAATTACCGCAGAAAGTATTAGAACAATTACCAATGCAATTTTTCGATACTTTTTCATTAATTCTGGTGTCACCAAGCCTACCTTGGTCAAGAAGAAAATAATTATCGGTAGCTCGAATAAAATACCACAGGCAAGTACAGATATCTTTAATGTGCCGATATAAGAATCTAAATCGAACTCGTTTAAAACGGAGTCACTAACAACGTAAGATCCTAAGAAATTGATAGAAAGTGGTGCTACGATATAGTATCCGAATAACACGCCAACAAAAAATAATAGAGATGCAATTAGTATAAATCCTCTAGAATTCTTGCGTTCGTTCGCATGCAGACCAGGACTAATGAATTTCCACATTTCATATAAAATATAGGGAAATCCGATAATGACACCCGCCCAAATAGAGGTCCAGATGTGAGCAGAAAATTGTCCGCCCATTTCACGGCTCTGAATGGTAAACGGAAATTCATCACCACAAAAAGAGGAATCTATTACCGTAAAAGATTGAATTTCATTTAACCATGTCGCTATGTTGCAAAAGAAACGATAGGTAGGGAAATCCATATTTTTAGGACCGAATATAATCGTGTCAAAAATGAAACCTTTCATTAAAAAGGCAACACTTGCAATTATGACAACAGCCAAAGTCGATCTAATTAAATGCCATCTTAATTCTTCTAAATGGTCGAGAAAAGACATCTCGTTTGGTGGCGTGGTAGCTTTGGAACTCATTATAAAATACCTTCGTTTATTAAATTATGTAAATGGATAACGCCGACGTACGTATCTTTATCCATGGCTAATAATTGAGAAATGCCCTTTTTTTGCATGTGTTCTAATGCTTTAATAGCCAGCGTATTTGCAGGTATGGTTTTAGGATTGCTGGTCATAATATCTTCAGCGGTCAGGCCTTTAATATTATCATGCTTATTTAGCATACGCCTAATATCGCCATCGGTAACGATACCGACTACTTTTTCGCCATCAAGAACAGCGGTAACACCAAGCATTTTTTTAGAAATTTCTACAATCACCTTTTTTACCTCTTCTCCTTTTTGAACTTGAGGCACTTGGTTTTTACTTACTAAGTCTGCAACTCTTAAATATAATCTCTTACCCAAAGAGCCACCTGGGTGATATTTTGCAAAATCTGAACTACTGAAACCTTTTATTTCTAAAAGAACAATAGCTAAGGCATCGCCCATAACTAATTGTGCCGTTGTACTCGTTGTAGGTGCCAAACCGTTAGGGCAAGCTTCTTTTTCTACATGGGTATTTAAAATATAATCGGCTTGTTTTGCTAAGAAAGATTCGGTATTACCGGTCATGGCAATTAATTTGTTTGTGCCTCTTTTTATAAGTGGAACCAACATTTTAATTTCAGGGGTATTACCACTGTTAGAAATACAGATCACTACATCATTATCTTGTACCGTGCCTAAATCTCCGTGAATAGCATCACCAGCATGCATAAAAATAGCGGGAGTACCAGTAGAATTAAGGGTAGCTACAATTTTTGTTGCAATAATGGCACTCTTGCCAATACCAGTAATGATAACGCGACCTTTTGCCTCAATAATGCAGTTGACTATTTTTGCAAAATCATCGGTTAAATGAGTGGTTAGTTGTGCTATAGCATCACGCTCAGTTTCAATGGTTTTTTTCGCTAAGTCAATAATGGTGTCCGTTGCAATCAATCTATTATTCAAATTATGGATTGTATTCCTAAAAGAATTTATTATCTTTAAGATGACAAAATTAAACAAACTTAATTTTATATGTCGATTATCGCATAATAATTTAGAAACGCCAAGTCTGGTATTTTGTAATTTTGTTCGATTATAAATTTAAAAGCAAGTAGTGTCCCCTTAAATGTAAAATGTGACAGACAGTAAAGAATTTGACAATATCGATTTACATTCCTCTTTAAAAAAGTTTTTTGGTTTTTCTCAATTTAAAGGACTTCAAGAAGAAGTAATCAAAAATGTTTTACGACAGAATAATACGTTTGTAATCATGCCCACTGGTGGTGGTAAATCTCTTTGCTACCAATTGCCTGCGCTTATGCAAGAGGGTACGGCAATTATTGTATCTCCATTAATCGCTTTAATGAAGAATCAAGTAGATGCCATTCGTGGAGTTTCCTCTGAAATAGGAATTGCCCATGTGCTAAACTCGTCTTTGAACAAAGGTGAGATCAAGCAGGTAAAGCAAGATATAACAGATGGTGTTACTAAATTGTTATATGTAGCGCCAGAATCATTGACTAAAGAAGAGAATGTAGAATTCTTGCGTTCAGTTACGGTTTCTTTCGTGGCAGTAGATGAGGCACATTGTATTTCTGAGTGGGGCCATGATTTTAGACCTGAGTATAGAAATCTTAAATCAATAGTGGAGCGTCTGGGAGAGAATATTCCCATTATCGGTCTTACTGCTACTGCGACACCTAAAGTACAAGAAGATATCATTAAGAATTTAGGTATAGGTGGTGCTAAGCTTTTTAAAGCTTCATTTAACCGACCTAACCTATTTTACGAAGTACGTACCAAAACAGAGAATATTGAAGCTGACATTATTCGTTTTGTAAAGCAAAATTCAGGTAAATCAGGAATTATATATTGCCTAAGCCGCAAAAAGGTTGAGGAGTTAGCACAGGTTTTGCAAGTTAACGGTGTAAGTGCCGTGCCTTATCACGCAGGATTTGATGCGAAAACAAGATCAAAATATCAAGATATGTTCTTGATGGAAGACGTTGATGTCGTCGTTGCTACCATTGCCTTTGGTATGGG
>JANQUX010000344.1 GCA_030730545.1 Maribacter sp.
CTCTTCATCAAGTATATGATTTAATTGTTTTAAATGAATTTAAGTCAATGTATGTTTCAAGGAATTGAGAAATTAAAAATCACAAGACAAGGAGATTCTATTACAATCCAACCTGAATTTGCAGAATCGGCATTTGTAGGTGCGGAATTTAAAAAATCCAAACCTATTCTTCTTTCAGTAAATGATACTATTTGGAAATTCAATGATTTTATTAAAAAGAATAAAAACAGATTAGAAACTGACAGTCTAAAATATGGTCGAATGCAAATAACCTTAAATAAAGAAAGGTTGAATTTTATGACTGAAGGTCTTGGAGATTCTGCTAAATTTATGATTGAATATTGTAATACGATGAAAAATATTATGCCGAATAGTGATTATCATATCTATGCAGGTACCGACATAACTATTGAAGAGGAATAAAAGCGGAGAAAAAACTGCTTAGAACAATGTATATAAAAAATAGCGCAAGACTCTGCAAACACTAAGGCTTGGGTGTTTTTGGAAAGTCGCCAAATTTTTAAATTTGACGATTTCCAATAAAAAAAATAAATAGTAAAATTTAAAAATCTGGCTTGTGCTCAACCGAAAATAATTTTCTAATTTGCACGCTACGAGCCATATGTGTGCCGAGAAAGCAATGAACGGCTGATATATTTCATTGCGAACTGTTTATAAGATGGTGGAACCGACCCACTGATGTTGTCTTGCAGGAGAGAGCATCAAACCCCCATAAGGTGCTTTGGTAAAGAGCCAAGGTATTGAGCGTTATGGAAAAGGCTGCGTCAAGAGCGTGGTCAGGTATGGATAAAGGAGATGAATGCAAATGAACCTCTGATGAAGTGTCGAGAAAGTGCAACATCATGTCAAAAGTGTTTGAAGTATGACAAACATTATAAGTTTAGCGGTTACCTGTTTACTGGCTAAGCGGCAGGCGTCATTTAGGAGGCATGACCTTTATTCGGGCTTATTTACGGAACTCGGGAACCTGTACTAAGATGCAAAGTGAAATGCACAATAGCGCAAACTAGAGGCAGAATAGCAATGCTTGGTATAGGGGCGGACTAATCCGTAGTAGTAATGAAAGTTTTGTAATGAAACTGGAGCGAAGGGATTAGCTAATTTAACGTACAATTTGCCAACTTGAAAGAGGATGAGCTATCTTTGAAAGTTAAGTTAGAAGAGCCGTATGATGGGAGACTATCACGTACGGTTCTGTGAGAGGCTCGGGGTGAAATTCCCCTTGTCTACTCGACACTAGAACGTTGGCATAAATAGCTCATTAAATTATTTCGCTATTCTTTTTCTAAGTTTCTAAAGTGAAATAATTGCTGAATATTATGCAAATGGACTTCGGTCAAACGCAACTATTGCGACTAAGGACTTCTTAGCTTGTTTACGCAAATGGACATACTCGAATGGGTTTCAGAACGTGCAAATCTGCGCAATCTAAATATAATCGTTCTCGAATCGTTGTGTAATCGTTATCTAATCTGCGTAAAGAGCCTGTGCTTACTGTTGTGTTTCGCAACTTGTGGAAACCTAAAAGTAATGCGGACTATGGTCTTAAATCGAATAGTTTGCGAATTTTTATTGGATCGCAAAATCTTTTGGATTTTGCTTCGGACAAAAACTAGAACAAAACAAAAAGCTTTTGCTACGGGGCGTGGCGCAAGGGGAAGCGTTTCCCTAAAACCGCACTACCTTTAGCTCAGGCGTTATATGCAATTTCAAAAATTAAGTTAAATAATTAGAATCAGTAGGAATATAAACATTAGAAATTGAAAAAAGTTAACTTATATTTTGGAATTTTCCTGTTCTTAGTATTTGTAGCTACAGGTTATTATATGGAAGAATATTTTAAACCAGAAAATCTGGACAAGCATGTAATGAGAATGCAAATTAGAGCAAGTCATATTTACATTCTATTTATTTCCTTACTAAATATTTTGGCTTTTAAAATAAATTTATCAGTCAAAAAACCAGTTTTAAAATATGTAGATATTCTTTTTAGAATAGTACTAATAGCTGCAGGAATTTTATCCGTATTCGCATTTTCTATCGAGCATACTGGCGATTTAAGTAAGAGGAGTTGGACTTTATTAACGGTAGTCTTATCCCTAATTGCGATCGGACTTATGTTACTTAACGTAATATTGAATCAGAAGCGGGAGAAAAAAAGCATATAAATGCCTAAACGTAATGCGGACTTTAGGGCAAATCCGAAAGGTCTGTGTATACCTGCCTGCCGGCAGGCAGGTTTATGATGTCGCTAAATCTTATGGATTTAGCTTTGGACAAAAAAAATTAAAACTAAACAATAAGCTTTAGCTTCGTACTCAGACGGAAACGAAAAGTTTCCTTACTACCGTAATACGCTTATCTCAAACCGTTAAACAAGTTTTTATCAGGGTATAAAATGACGAATTAGAAACTAAAAAGGAATCACAAGTAATCATTTAAAGTCACAAAAAGAATAAATTATGCAAGACGAAAAACATTATGGTACACGAAGTAATTGGTTGCGGGCAGCGGTGCTTGGTGCCAATGATGGTATTCTGTCTATAGCAAGTTTGGTGATCGGTGTCGCAGCGGCAAGTACAACAAGAGAGCCAATTATTTTAGCGGGAGTGGCTGGTTTGGTAGCTGGCGCTTTATCTATGGCTGCCGGTGAATATGTATCGGTAAGCTCGCAAGAAGATTTAGAAAAAGCCGATCTGGCTCGCGAAATGAAAGAGCTAGAAGAAATGCCCGAAGAAGAACTTAAAGAACTCGCTTTAATTTATGAAGAGCGCGGTTTAGATTCCAATTTGGCAATGCAAGTAGCTATACAACTAACGGCATATGATGCTCTGGGCGCGCATGCTAGAGATGAGTTGGGCATAAATGATATTACACAGGCTAATTCGTTATTGGCGGCATTATCGTCTGGCGCGTCTTTTGTTTTCGGCGGTTTGCTTCCTGTGCTGGTTGCTTATTTTGGTCCGTTAGAGTACATGGAATATGTGCAATATGGTTTTGCGGTAGTATTCTTAATAGTTTTAGGCGCAATAGCCGCAAAAGCAGGAGGTTCGAATATATTGACAGCCGTATTAAGAATCAGTTTTTGGGGCACCGTAGCCATGGCCATCACAGCATTGATCGGGCATTTGTTCGGGGTAAATGTAGCGTAATGCTATTCTTTACTAACTACGGGCAAGGTAATCGATTCAAAATCTTTCATGGTAACATCACCACGTAAAATATCGGTTAAAAATTCATAGATCAAATCAGGAAATTCGTATCCGAGAGACGCCCATTCGTGTCCGCCTTCGGCGTTAAAATATATTTTATAAATTCCGTCTACTTCAAATAATCTTTCGGCTATGGCCTTGGGTCCGTTGATTTGTAAGAAACCAACATCTGTTGCCTTGCAAAATCGATGCGGATTCGTATCATAAGGAACAACGGAATCTTTAACTCCGTGAAAAAATAGGGCAGGAGTCTTATTACTTGCATCAATATAATTTTCATTCAATACAGCACCAGAAAAACTTACTAATCCTGCAATTTTAGCATTAGGGTAGGGTAGTCTTTTAAAACGATAATCGTATCGCATAAATTGAAAATTCAAAACGGTTTCTGCACCGGCACTACTGCCGATCAAGAATATTTTATTCGGGTCGCTCTTAAAAGGCAACGAATCTTTAGTTAGATAATTAATTGCTTTAGAAAGATCGGCAACCGCCTCGACGTAAGTATCGATTTTTATCGAAGCAGGACAATCGCACCCAAAAGATTTTCCTTTTCTAGACAGTCTGTAATTTATAGAAGCCACATTAAATCCTTTAGCCGCCAGGTATTTACTTAGTCGCTTTTCATCACCACCATTGCGTTGTCCCGCAGTAAAGCCACCACCATGTACCAAAACGACAGTTGGTTTTAGTTGATTGTCTTTAGACGGAATACTATAAAAATCGAGTTGTAGGGTATCGGCATAGTTATAGGTTTTCATTTGTACGGCATCCGGTTTGGAGTTTGAGCCTTGAGCAAATGAAGGGCTACTGGTAAAAATGAAACCAAATAATATGAAGATGTAAC
>JANQUX010000345.1:0-6356 GCA_030730545.1 Maribacter sp.
TCTAAAGTAAATGGTTTGTGCGCATAGCGAACGCGTACTTTGTTACGTAGTAATTCAGCCAAGAACCTAGCATCTTTCATGCTATTCCAGTCCGCCAAATACGCATACTTGTTTTCATCTATATTTTTAAGCTCAGGCTTTTTAAGTGCAACAGAAGAACCGCTAAAATTACTTTCACTGGCGATAGCATCTAATCCGTACGCATAAGGTAAAGACCATGCGGTAATGTCATAAGTGACAGAATCACTTAGTTTGGCCATAGGTTCGAACAACACTTTAACCAAAGTGCTTTTTGGTTGGTTTGATGAAATTACCAAACTTTTATCGCTGCTTTTTATTGAACCAGCCTTACCGGTTGTATAGCTGTATCCTTTAACGGTGGCATTCGTGCCTGCTTGATATTCAATTTCATGTTTGTCCAATAAACTAGCTAAAGCAGCTAATTTATCTGGGTTGCCATTCAGCACATAGCTATTGTATTTGAAATTTTTATTCAAGTAAAATTTCTTGAACTCATCGTTTAACTTAGTAACATTTTTAGAAGCCACTTCTACGGTAGACAGACCAGTTGTTAAATGATGAGAAATTCTATCTTTTAACGTAAGTGTATCTCCAATACTAGTAATTATACCTAAACCGGCACGACCACTACCACCTTGCTCATAGGTCATCCCAATACCACCATTATAGGTAGGGTAGGTATCGCCATAACTTGGGTAAAGAAGATCAAATACTTCTTTTGTAAAATAAAACCAGCCATTTTCGTCAAAATATTTTGCGTGGTTCTTGCCAATAGTTTCTTGAAATTCTCTTTGAAAATCAGTTATCACCTCATGAAAAGGTTCTGCGGCAGGTGCAAAATAATACGGGTTGTCAACACCTTGCTCATGAAAATCCACATGAACGTGAGGCAGCCATTTATTAAACTGCTTTAAACGTTGCTGACTTTCTACTTGAGTAAGCCATGCCCAATCTCTATTTAGATCGAACATATAGTGATTACTACGCCCGCTCCACCAGTTTTCATGGTGTTCCTTACTATTAGGATCAACCTGGTTCGGAGAATTTTTAAACTGGTTATACCAGTTTACATAACGATCTCTACCATCTGGGTTAATACAAGGGTCAATCAATACCACAGTATTTTCTAAGTAACTGCTTTTGCTGGTAAAAAGATCATATATGGTTTGCATTGAGGCTTCGGTACTAACACTTTCATTGCCATGAACATTATAGCTAAGCCATACAATAGCTTTATCTGGCGAGCCTTCTCCATTTAAGCCCTTCATGTGCTCTTCTCGAATAGTATCGAGGTTTTGCATATTTTGTTTTGTAGAAATGGTAGCCAGTATAAGCGATCTGCGTTCATTGGTTTTACCATATTCAATAAGCGTCATGCGTTGTGGCTCGGCATCTGCTAAATATTGATAGTAATCAACAACTTCATGATGTCTTGTAAATTGTGTGCCTAGTTCATAGCCTAAAAACTCCGACGGAGATTTTAATTGAGCCAAACTTAACAATGGGATAAAAAGTAATGCGGTTCGTAGAATTAGTTTCATATAGTTATTTGTGTTCTGAGTGAGTCAAATCTATTAAAATAAATGCAAAATGACTTCCATTTGCTATGTATTTCACCGAGTAAATGGGTCTTTAATACTACGGGTAATTAACTTATATTTAGGAAATGTAAAACGAAAGGGTTTTATATTTACCAAGTATTTACTTTTTATATGGATATTGATTGTTTACCCCTAGATAAAACAGGCTATTTTTCGAAATTAATTTGCGATTATACTGCAAAGGATCCCAAGCTTAACACCTTATATAATCGGTTTCCCGATATTGACGGATTTAAAGGGCAGATTGAAGAAAAAGGTGCTCATTTTACTCAAGATCAACGAGATGTATTGTATTCTTCAATGCAGAATCAATATAAAAATACCGAGACCTCTAAAGGTACAGCGGCTAATATTAAGCTGTTAAAAGAAAAGAATACGTTTACTATAGTTACAGGGCATCAGTTAAATCTGTTTACAGGTCCGCTATACTTTTTATACAAGATTATCTCTACCATTAATTTAACGAAGCAGTTAAAAAAGGAATATCCAGCTAGTAATTTTGTGCCTATATATTGGATGGCGACAGAAGATCATGATTTTGAAGAAATCAATTATTTTAATTTCAAGGGATTAAAATTTCAATGGAATAAAGAGGCATCTGGTGCTGTTGGGCATTTACCTACGGAAGGATTGGAAGAAGTTTTTGCATTATACTCCAAAACTATTGGCGATAGTAACAATGCTCAAAAGTTAAAAGAATTGTTTGAAAACGCATATCTGAAAAATGATAACTTAACAGATGCAACCCGGTTTTTGGCAAACGAAATTTTTAAGGACTACGGATTAGTTATCGTAGACGGTGATGATATCGACTTAAAAAAGACCCTAGTACCTTACATAAAGAAAGATATTTTTGAGCAAACTGCGTTCGGGAAAGTATTAGAAACCATTAAAGAAATAGAAGAAATTTCATCTGATTATCCGGTGCAGGTAAATCCGAGAGAAATTAATTATTTCTATTTAAAAGATGGAATTCGCGAAAGAATAATAGAAAGTAAAGAGCACTATATAGTAAATGATACCAGTTTTTCTTTCACTAAAGCAGCTTTGGTAGAAGAGATTAGTACTCACCCAGAGCGTTTTTCGCCCAACGTAATAGCTAGACCTTTATACCAAGAAGTAATTTTGCCTAACTTATGTTATATAGGCGGAGGTGGAGAAATAGCCTATTGGTTAGAATTGAAGGCAGCTTTTGAAGCAATGAATGTACCTTTTCCAATTTTATTGGTAAGAAATTCAGCTTTGATTATTACCGAGAAACAAGCCGAAAAGCTAGAGCGAATGAATATTTCTAAGTCAGATATATTTCTAAAGCAGAACAGCCTTATTAATAAAAAAATTCGAGAAATTTCTAATATCGACATCGATTTTTCTCCACAAAAGAAATTGCTAGAAGAGCAGTTTAAAGATTTATACTTACTAACAGAAAAGACCGATAAGTCATTTCTAGGTGCTGTAAAAGCACAAGAGGTAAAGCAAAAGAAAGGCTTAGATGCTTTAGAGAAGAGACTGTTACAAGCTCAGAAAAGAAAATTAAAAGATCATGTAGTTCGAATGACAGAGCTGCAGAATGAAATTTTCCCTAACCAGTCGCTTCAAGAGCGTCAGTTAAATTTTTCTGAGTTTTATTTGGCGTATGGCGAAGACTTAGTGCCAATGTTGTTTGAATCCTTAAATCCGTTAGATTTAATGTTTACTGTAATTACTCAAAAGTAAACGATGGGCAAGAACGTATCTCTAAATAAGATAACTATACTTGCTTTATTATCATTTTTAGTCATAACCTTAATTACATTTTTTAAAAGTGCCTTAGAGTTAGAAGACGCTGAACAGGCATATTACTCGCAATGGCTTCGCTGGGGTTATGATGATCAACCACCACTTTATACATGGTTGCAGTATGGTCTCAATTCTATCTTTGGTGTGGGTAAAATAGCATTCTCTATGCTTAGAGGGCTATTATTTGCGGGTACATTGCTAATGCTTCATCGATTTACTAAAATAAGAATTAAAGACGCTAATATTTCTAAATTGGCTGTTTTGGCATTGGTCTTCATACCTGTGTATATTGACTTTACTTTCCGAAGGCTTTCGCATACCAGTTTACTGTGTTTATGCGTTGTCTCTTCTTATTATGTTATACATCTTTTGGTGCAGCGAAAATCGATTCTTAATTTTCTGTTGCTTGGTTTTGTAGTAGGAGTAGGGATAATGGCGAAATACAATTATGCATTTTTTCTGGTAACCTTCGTGGTAGTTGCTTTGTGGGATGAAAAGTTAAGAGCAATAATCTTGAACCCAAAAATATTGTTGTCAGTTTTAGTATCCGTTCTATTAATTGGTCGCCATGTATATTGGTTATTGGGTCCTGATGAATTTCAATCTTTCTTAGCGTCTAGTATTGAAGAGAAAATAGGAACAGAAGAAGCTGAATCTGGATTTTCATTACTGCCGATATTAATTTATGGGAAAGCGTTGTTTGCTTTATTGTTCCCTATACTTCTAGTTGTCAGTATTGGCTACTTCTCAAAATTCATAAGTTTCAATAAGCAGAAATTACATTGGCTTGCTAAAATGTTCTTTGTGCAGTTACTGGTGCTAGGCTTATTTTTTCTCATTTTTCAAAGTCAGAAAGTAGAGACTAGGTGGTTGTTGCCGCTATTTATACCTTTTATAGTATTACTTATAGAGACTATCAGTTTTAAAAATAGTTCGAAACTAGTTTCTGTTGGGTTTTGGATTTTTATTGCAGTATTAGGCGTTCAAACAATAAGAACACCAATAGAGAAACTATTAAATATACCTTCATCTGTCCATTTTGGATTTGAGCCAATAGCCAATAAGTTGAGCAAGAATTATGATGAATATCAATGGGTGCTTCCTAACGTCACCTATGCCGGTAATGTGCGATTACTACATCCTAAACGAATAATACTTTCTGCAGATGATTATTCGTTGACAGATTTAGATTCGAAAGATAAAAGAGAAGTTGAAGTAACGATTAATCCATCCGCAGTAAAACAAAGCACACCCTTAGATAGTTTAATTGGTTTTGGAAAAGAAAAAGAAAATCTATATTTCTATATACATTAAGGAACTAAAAATTCCCCATTCCAACTATCATCCGTTTTTACAAAAAGAGCTCTAATATGATTAGGTCTTTGTAGTTTTAAGTATTCAATTTTTGAAGGTATAATATCGATAATGGTGAAGTAGTTCTCGTCTTCAATATATTCTACATGATCAGGATTTTTAATTGAACTACCAGGGCTGGTTTGGGTAATGTAATCTTTTCTGCTGTTGGGTTGAATATTTTGCCAAGTAGTATGTAATCTATCCGTATTCGTAACTATTTGGGCAGTACCTTCCACTTTTAACTGTAACATTTTTTTAGGATGATAGAGTAGAAAGCTGACTTGGTTATTATCTGCAATATGTTTCATTTTTTGGGTACGGCTATCGGTATAGATAGTTAAGACTAAATTTTCAGAAACCTTACGAAGTACAACGGTACGTAAACGAGCTACGGTATCATTGCCTACTGTTGCCATTGTCATGTACCTGAATGGATGTCCTCTTTTATTTACTCCCTTATATATTTCAGTACTTAATTCTTCAAAAAACGAATTTATCATGCTAATAAATATTTAATGTAAAAATAATGGAATTTTCGGGTAGGGTAAAAGAGTCGTTGGTTGTTATATTGATAAGAGCTATGAAAAAGAAATTGATTAGGTTCAATTTTTAAGCTTTGGTTTGAATTTGGTTTTTGATTTATTCGAAAGCTCAGGGTGGTTCCTGAGCTTTCTTTTTTTTAAATACTTTGTAAGGTTACTTATAACCTATCGACCTAAGGGTAGAATACATATTGTTATGAAAAAGATTTTTTAATGTATTCGATTTGATAATTGGTTGATTGAAAAGCCCGGTTGATTACCGGGCTTTTATATTTAATATATTCTTTACCAGATCGGTAAATGGTATTAATCAAAGTAACACTATTACTTCACCTTGTATTCTAGGCGCATTGTAATTGATGCTGTTTTATTTTTAGATGAGGTGTTGTACGCACCGCCCCAACTATAATCTTCACCAGAATTTTGACCCGTAATTTGAAAAACGCCCATGTTGGCAGAAACCAGATCACCTAAATTACTACCTGCATTTTCGGCAATTTTTTCGGCACGAATTCTAGCATCTTCCGTTGCTTTAGAAATCATTTCAATTTTAAGGTCCGCTAATTTAGTGTAGTAATAACGTGGTGGCGACGAGTTGAACTGCACACCTTTATTCAATAATTCGGTAATTTCTCTCGATACACCTTCAATAAGGGCGACGTTCTCAGATTCTATTTGAATGGTCTGTGTTAATTGATATCCTCTAAAAATACTACCAACATAATTTCCGTTTTCGTATTGGTTGTCGCGCATTTCGGTAGTCTGCACACTATTAAAAATAATACTGTTGGCATCGATGCCTTTTGAGGTTAAATATTCGCGAACAATATCTTTATCGCGGTTTAATTGATTTAAAGCGGTTTTCAATTCGGTACTGTTGGTAGAAAATTGCCCTTCCCAAACAATAAGGTCAGAGGTAAAATTTTCATTGCCCAGACCGGTTACCGAGATCATTTGAGGTGGGTTCGCCCTTTGTATATAAGCATTGCTTAAAAAATATGCGGCTATGATAATGGCCGCTCCGAAAATGATTGAACTAACGTGTTTCATGAAAAAT
>JANQUX010000345.1:6456-12534 GCA_030730545.1 Maribacter sp.
GGCTATGATAATGGCCGCTCCGAAAATGATTGAACTAACGTGTTTCATGAAAAATATTAAATAGTATTAAGAACTCTTCTTATGCTAAGCTAGTTATTATTTTTTGTGATAAAAGCATAAAATAGCAATCGCTAATTTTCAAGATAAATTATCTTTTCGGTAACACTAAATCCTGCAAAAACACCGATTGCACCATCATCTAATATGCTATTAGGTGCAATTGCATATTCTATAAATGGGTTTCCATCTACATCATCATTTGTTCTAGTGGTTTTTATATTTTCGAATAGAGCCTTTTCTACATGTGCAACTTGTAAGGTCATCTTTATGTCAGAATAATATTCGCTATCAACAGAAATTTCGGTTTTACCATTTAATTCTGCTCCTTCATTTATATTATCTATTAAAAACTCATCATCACCAAAGTATATAGGATATTCATAGGAAAATGGTTCTTCATTTTCATACTCTAAAGTGGTATTAATAAATCCGCCTAAAATGTAATAATTGTCTTCATCTACAAAATCTTTAAAGTTTAGATTGATTACGGCAAGATCATTGCCGTATTCATCTTCATGAAACTCAATTATTTCATTTATAGATTCTAATTGTTTGGGAATTTGGCAAGAAGCATTAAACTTATCTTCGGCTACAACTACTTTTAAATTATAAGTAGCACCGTGCGAAATAGTTAAATTTGAGGCGCTAGTAATATAAGTATTTGTTTCGTTGTCATAATTCAAAACAATACTATTGCCTTCTGCATTTGATAAGGTGACTACGGCATCTTTAATTAAAAATTCTTCGGGAAATTGATAATCTTGGTTAATCTTTACCGGAGTGCCAATTGCGGGTAGAGCCTTAGTGACCGATATTTTTAAAATGGTATCGTGTGGAGAAATGTATCCAATTATTGAAACCTGCTCTTTTGTATCTAGAAGTTCATCAGCATCTACAACCTTTTGACATCCTATTAATGAAATATATAATACTAGTAGTGCGAGTAATACTTTTCTCATATCTTAAAATTTGAATATATAATTTACTGAAGGAATTAGAATAAGTACAGAGGTTCTTGTAAGTTCTTTTTCCTCTGTTCCATTAGGGTCATTGTAATTAGGATATTTGGTGTCTACTGTATAAATAAACGGGTTTTGTCTGGCATAGGCATTATATAATGAAATAGCCCATGTGCGTTCGCGTCCTTTCTTTTTCTTTTTATGAAATTGCCATGCTAAGTCTAGCCTATGGCTTGTCTCTCCTCTAAAATTATTTCGTTGCGTTGTAATATCTTGTAAGCCTCTATTGAAAAAGTTAGAACCGGCAATAGGGAAATTACCTCCTATTCTCTGTAAATTGGGTAAGGTATAATTGTTTCCTGTAGATAATACCCAAGTGGCTGAAAAGGTAAATCTATCGCTAGGTTTGTAAATACCGACCGCAGAAATATCATGTCTTCTATCGTATCGATCGTAAAACTTATTACCATTGTTCAACTCTTCAAATTGTCTTTCTGACCATGAAAGTGTGTAGCCCAACCAACCTGTTAGCTTGCCGGTCTGTTTTCTTAAGAGTATTTCTGCACCATATGCCCATCCTTCGCCCGCGGTAATATTCTCTTCCCAATCTAAGTCTGCGCCAGATTCTAGATTATCTAATGCTAGAAATGATGCGCCCTCTTTATAGGCAATAATATCATTCATATTTTTATAATACCCTTCAAGGGTTAATGAGTAATCTTTATCAAAAAAATCTTTAGCGATACCTACTGCAAATTGCTGAGAGCTTTGCGGTTTTACATTGTCGGTAGAAGAGACCCATAAATCTGTTGGCAGACCTATACCAGAACTTGACAAAAGATGAATGTATTGGTTCATTTTAGCATAAGATGCTTTAAGTGCCAAATCTGGTTTTACATTATATGAAAGGGCTAATCTTGTTTCTGGATTGATATAGTTGGTGTCATTGTAATTAAAATAACTTAACCTTAAACCAAGGGAAGACCTTAGTTTATCGGTTATTTTCCAATCATTTTCTATGTACATAGCACCTTCTAAAGAATTCAATTCTTCTGTTTTATCTATGTCTTCTGCGTATGTATCTTTTAAAAGAATTCGTTGTGGTGTAAAACTATGGCTGGTAATCTCTGCTCCAAAACGCAATGTATTTTTACTATTTGGATAGTAGTCAAAGCTAGTCTTTAGAGTTAGGTCTTCTATGCCAGAGTTAGTTTTAAATAAATACTCGACCACATTTTCATCATAAGTGTCTGTATATTCATCAGATATATTAAAGTCGTAATTGCTATATATCAATGACGTGTTTGCGAATAGTTTATCGTTAAACTGATGATTCCAACGTAATGTAGATGTAATATTGCCCCAGCCAAGCTTTACTTTTTCATCTGTATATTGGTCTTTAAACGAACTGTAGAATTTATCTCTTCCATAATAGTTGCTCCAATATAATTTGTCTTTTTCACTGAAAATGTGATGTATCTTAAAATTTAAATCAGCAAAATAGTAACCCCCTTTTCCGTTTTCTTCAGACAAAAAAGGTTGAGCTAAAATATCTGCGTAGGTACGTCTTCCGCTGAAAATAAAAGATGTTTTACCTTTATTGATAGGACCTTCTAGTAGTAAAGAAGATGAGATTAGACCAATATTAACTTTACCAGAGAGCTTTTCTTTGTTTCCATCTTTCATATCTATTTTAATAACAGAAGATAATCTACCTCCAAACCGTGCAGGAAATCCTCCTTTAAATGCTTCTACAGATTTTATGGCGTCACCATTAAATACAGAGAAGAATCCAAATAAGTGATTCGAATTGTATACAACTGCATCATCTAAAATAATGAGGTTCTGGTCTGGCGTACCACCACGCACAAAAAATCCTGAACTGCCTTCTGACCCTGCCTGAATGCCAGGTAGTAACTGCAGTGTCTTTAAAACATCTTTTTCACCCAGTAATGCAGGTATATCAGCTACCGTAGAAGGGTTGATCTGTATTTTGCTCATTTGGGTGACCTTACTTTCTTTTACCTTACTTTCAGCACTAACAATAACTTCATCAAGTGATTGCGTGTCTGTTTCAAGTGTAATATTTAAAGATATGTCACCTTTAATGTCAACTTCTTTAATTATTGTAGTATAGCCAATTGTAGAAATATAAACGGTATGTTTACCTTTTGGCAGTGATAGCGAAAAAAAACCATAATCATTTGTAGTTGTTCCTCTCTTTAGTTCAGGAACATATATAGAAGCGCCTAAAAGGTTCTCTCCACTACCACTTTCGGTAATGTAACCGCTTATAGTAAAGTTATTTTTAGGTTCTTGATAATTGTTGATGTTTACATTTGAGCTATTGTCGGTAGAACTTGTGTAGTTAACTTTTCCATAAGACTTGCAAATAAGTCCGAGGAAAAATAAGCTGTGGTAAATCTTATTTTTCAAAAGGTTAGTGTTTGGTGTTAATGTTGCCTACAAGTAAGCGGAATTTTCTTACACTATTTGTTAAGAAAAATACAATTCATTTTATTTTATGATTTTATGGCTTGTATTGTAATTTCAATTTTAAACCTATTTGTTAAAAAATATAACCGAAATAAGATGGTTTCAACATTTGGTTTTTGCTATTTTTGCCCATGCAAAATAAAGTCCTGATACTAGATTTCGGTTCACAATACACCCAACTGATTGGAAGACGTGTACGTGAGCTGAATATTTTCTCTGAAATTAAACCTTATAATAAACTACCAAAAGACCTTTCTGAGTATAAAGCGGTGATTCTTTCAGGATCTCCTTTATCGGTTAGGGGCGAAGATGCCGTTCACCCGGATCTGTCAGAAATTCGTGGTAAAAAACCATTATTGGGTGTCTGTTATGGCGCACAGTATTTGGCACATTTTCATGGCGGTAGTGTCGAGAAATCGAATACCAGAGAATATGGTCGTGCCAATCTTAGCTTTATTAAAGAGAACGAACCATTTTTTGATAAAGTAAGTACAGGTAGCCAAGTTTGGATGAGCCATGCAGATACTATCAAGCACCTTCCAGAGAACACGACTTTATTAGCAAGTACGCACGACGTTGAAAATGCCGCTTTTAGGTTTGAAGGCGAAGAGACATATGCAATTCAGTTTCACCCAGAGGTATATCACTCGAAGGATGGAAAACAGGTTTTGGAGAACTTTTTGGTGAATATTGCCGGAATGGAACAAACTTGGACTCCCGATGCTTTTGTTGATAAAACAGTGGCGGAGTTGAAAGAAAAAATAGGCGATGAAAAGGTGATTTTAGGATTGTCTGGCGGAGTAGATTCTACCGTGGCAGCAGTTTTGTTACATAAAGCAATTGGCAAAAACCTTCATTGTATATTCGTAAATAACGGACTTTTAAGAAAGAACGAGTTTGGCGATGTATTGAAGCAATACGAGGGTATGGGCTTAAATGTAAAAGGCGTAGATGCTTCGGCACGTTTTTTGGATGATTTAGCTGGTGAGAGTGATCCAGAAACCAAAAGAAAAACAATTGGTCGTGTTTTTATAGAAGTTTTTGATGATGAATCGCATTTGGTTGAAAATGCAAAATGGTTGGCACAGGGTACAATTTATCCTGATGTTATCGAATCTGTTTCGGCAACTGGCGGTCCGTCACAAACTATAAAAAGTCACCATAACGTAGGTGGTTTGCCAGATTTTATGAAATTGAAAGTGGTAGAACCATTGAAGATGTTGTTTAAAGATGAGGTAAGAAGAGTAGGTGCTAGTTTGGGTATCGACAAGGCATTGTTAGGTAGACATCCTTTCCCAGGTCCTGGTTTAGCAATTCGTATTCTTGGTGATATCACTCCTGAGAAAGTAGCTATTTTGCAAGAAGTAGATGCTATTTTTATCGAGGGATTAAAAAAATGGGATCTATACGATAAAGTATGGCAAGCAGGTGCCATTTTATTACCTGTAAATAGTGTTGGTGTAATGGGCGATGAACGTACATATGAAAAATGTGTAGCGCTTAGAGCTGTAGAAAGTACAGATGGTATGACCGCCGATTGGGTGAATTTACCATATGAATTTTTACAAAAAACATCAAATGATATTATTAATAAAGTCCCTGGCGTCAATCGTGTCGTATATGATATAAGTTCGAAGCCGCCGGCAACAATTGAATGGGAATAATATGAAATATATATTTAATCAAGTTTACATTATTTGGGCATTTTGCTTATTGGTCTCTTGCACCGCAATGGCTCAAAAATTCAATACCCATCAAGTAAAGTCAGGAGAAACCTTAGAAAGTATTTCTAAGATGTACGGGGTTACACCTGCTAGCATACTCCAGTACAACAAAGAAATAAAGGAAGGTCAGAAATTAAGATCGAACACTATTTTGGTAGTACCGGGTAAAAAGATAGTCGCAGAAACAAGTACACCAACTTCGAATACCGCAACTATTAAAGGTGTAAAGAATGAAGTTCAAGAATCTGTAACCGAACGAGAACCTGTAGGTTATACAGAGCACCGTGTCAAGAAAAAAGAAACAATTTTCGGTATTACACAAATGTATAAAATTACTGAAGATGAGCTAAAAAAGTACAATCCGGCATTGTATGCATCTCCACTTCAAAAGAAGATGGATTTGCGTATTCCTAAATATCGTGCTGCCATGGTTGAAGAGTTGAGCACAGACGAAGGTGATTTAGAAAAATATATTGTAGCGGCAAAAGAAACGCGCTGGAGTATAGCTCATAAATATGGTATTACCATTGATAAAATGTTAGAGCTGAACCCAGGTTTATCTGCAGCAAATAACTACTTGTCTGAAGGTTACGAGTTAATGATGCCTAGAATTGCCGGTAGTACGGTAAAAAATCAAGTAACTCAGTTGTACACCTCGTATACGGTACCTGCCAAAATGAATTTCTATCGTTTAGAAAAAGAATTTGGGGTAAAGTCAGATGAAATAGTTCGTTTAAATCCTGAGATTACAGAACGTGGTGGACTGAAAGAAGGTATGGTTATTCGTATTCCTGAGCAGAAAGTAGCCACAGGAGAAATAAATACGGACAACTATATTT
>JANQUX010000345.1:12544-20666 GCA_030730545.1 Maribacter sp.
ATGAGTTTCGATTAACTAGAAAGTTCGGAATGACTTGGGCAGAATTGGTTGAATTAAATCCCGATTTAAAAGGAGGTCTAAAAGCAGGTATGGTTTTAAAATTACCAAAAGATAAGGTTGGTGATTTTGAGGTAAGAAATGCTCTAGTGCTAGATAAAGTAAATTTATTAGACAGTATAAATGTTGGGGTAAAGCCAAAGGTATTGTTCTTGCTGCCATTTAGATTAGATAAAGTAAATTTAGAGGACAAGGAAAGTGCAGAAAAAACCATTGATGCCCGAAGAGATATGACTGTTAGTTTAGGTCTGTACTCAGGTGCTCTTGTAGCAATAGATTCTATGAAATCTTTAGGTATTTCAATAGATGTTAAAACATTAGACAATCAATTAGACTTGGCTACAACTAAGCAGTTATTGCAAGGGGAACAGTTAGGTAACTACAATGCCGTTTTCGGTCCGTTAGATGCGCCATCTCTTAAAGAAACAGCTGTGCAGGCATCGAAATTCAATGTGCCAGTTATTGCACCGGTAAATGCTAAAAGTGATATTAGTTTAGATAACGTATTCTTTTCTTACACAGATGAAGAAGTATTATGGAAGCATATGTTAGACTATGTTGAAAAAAACCGTAAAGAAGAAACGTTATTGATCATTGCCGATGAGGATAATAAAAAGGAGAAGGAAGCTATACTTAGACGTTTTCCGACAGCTAAAGTCGTAGTGGTAAAAGAAGAAGATAAGAATATTGGTATTAATAGAGATAAACTTCAAACATTACTTTCAAATGATGTTTCTAACTGGGTATTTGTAGAATCTGATAATTACAAGTTGATTGCCAGTGTAGTTTCTATTCTAAATTCATTCAACACTGCAGCTCTTGATCCAGAATTTGCAAAAGGTAATATGAAGGTACGTATGTTTACTACAGATATGAATTCAGCTTTTGAAAATGACGTTATTTCAAATACGCATTTATCGAATTTAAAGTTTACCTACCCATCTGTTAATCGTCAAGTGACAAATAATTCTTTTGTTGAACGTTATAGAAAACGCTTTGGAGATGATCCAGATAGATATGCAATACGAGGATTTGATTTGACTTACGATTTATTATTGAAGTTAGCTTATAGTAACAACCTTATCGAAGTTTCAAGATTTATTGGTGAAACTGAATATAATGGTAATAAATTCGATTACCAGAGAAAAGGGGTTTCAGGGTATCATAATCAATCGTCATATATAATGATGATCGATGATTTAAGAATTAAAACTATAGAATAGAATGACATCAAAAGTTACTTACAATGGCGAGTTAAGAACGGAATGTGTTCATTTAAAATCGAACGATTCTTTTGTGACAGATGCACCAGTAGATAACAATGGATTAGGTCAGGCATTTTCGCCGACAGATACCGTTGCTACCGGATTGGCAAGTTGTATGTTGACAATGATGGGTATTAAGGCAAACGTATTAGAAGTAGACTTAAAAGGTACTACGGCATCGGTAACCAAACATATGGCGGCTTCGCCTAGAAGAATATCTAAAATAGAGGTAGAGGTTCATTTGCCAAAAGATATTTCAGATAAGAATAGAAAGATTTTAGTGCACACGGCAAACACTTGCCCTGTGCACTATAGTTTACATCCAGATATTGAGAAAGTAATCACTTATAATTGGGACTTATAAAAAAGAAATATTTTATATTAATTCTCTTGGTGCTGCTTACCCTTACGTATGTTCAGAGTCAAGAAGTAGTGTCTTGGGAACCTAATTTTAGATTTACTTGGAGTGATTTCAAAGGTGATGTACCCGTAACTTCAGGTGCTGCGGCAACAACAGCCAGCGGTATTACCTATCGATTTTCCACTTTTTATGAGAATGACGAATTGCAGGTAGATTATAAGGTATTTGCCTATTTTTATCCGACGAAGTCGTGGTACAAACCTAAGCTCTGCAATGATGTCACCTTGTTACATGAGCAGTTACATTTTGATATTACCGAACTCTATGCACGAAAATTGCGAAAGCAATTGGAAGAGACAAAATTTACGAAAAATGTAAAAGAAGAGATTCGTAAAATCTATAAAGCCACCATTCGTCAGCTGAACGATTTTCAAAATAAATACGATTCAGAAACGAACTACTCAAGAAATTTACCTGTTCAAGAGCGGTGGGTAAAAGAGATAGAGGAAGCTTTAAACAAAAGCTAAGTTAATAGTGAAATAAAATAGTGAAATATTGTGTTAGTGAAATAGTTGTATAGTTATAAGATTAAAGTTTTATAAATTAATTAGAACTGATACTTTAATTTTATTTCAAAACCTCTCCAAGTAAATAAAATCGACTTATTGAATTAATAATACTTCCAAAAACTTGCTGATTTCAATACAAATAACAATTATATTTTTTAGGTAAAAGGGTGAAAAGTCTTAACGTAAAAAAAACAGCTTGCTGTTTTTTTACTTAATTACAACCACTAGTTCACTAACCACTAGTTCACTAACCACTAGTTCACTAACCACTAGTTCACTAAATTAAACATCACAAATAGTAACCCCTTGCTTTAAGGCATCCAATTTATTTTCCCAACTAGGTACAAATTCTTGTGCTACGTGTCCGGTATATCCTGTTTTTAGAATAGCCTTCATAACTGCCGGGTAGAAAATTTCTTGAGTTTCATCAATTTCGTGTCTACCTGGGTTTCCACCGGTATGGTAATGACCATAATATTGATTGTAATCTTGTATGTTTCTAATGATATCACCTTCCATAATTTGCATATGGTAAATGTCATATAATAATTTAAAGTGTTCAGAACCTATAGCTTGGCAAAGCGATACACCCCATTCAGAAGTGTCGCACATATAATCTTTATGGTCCACCTTGCTATTCAACAGTTCCATTTGTAGAACCACACCATGTTTTTCAGCAAACGGCATTAGTTTTTTAAGACCTAGGGCGCAATTTCGTAATCCGACTAAATCGTTCATTCCGTTTCTATTTCCGCTAAAACAGATCAAGTTCGTATAGCCTGCTTCTGCCACTAACGGTATTACGCGTTCGTAATCGGCAATTAGCTCGTCATGTAAAGAAAGGTCGTTAAAGCCTTTTTCTATGCCCATACCTGCACCCCAACACATAGATGCGTGAATGTTGTATTTCTTTAAAAGAGGGAATTCATCTGGCCCGACCAAATCAATAGATCTAATGTCAAGCTCCACTAAATTTTTAAGAAAATCTTCAAAAGGGATACTTCCATAGCACCAATAACAAACACTATGGTTAATATTGTACTTTAATTTAGCATCAGTTTCAATGTTTTTATCGCATGCCGTTGCTGCTGAAGTGGTTAAGAATCCGACAGAGGCAGCCGCTGAGGTTCCGATAAAATTTCTTCTTTTCATGTTAATTGATTTGTAGATTGAGTAGTTGATTCTTTAAAGTTAATTTTTTTAGATTTAAAAGTGGAAATTAATCCAGATAAGCAAAAGTTAATAGAATTGGCACACTACCGAATGCCATTTGGTAAGTATAAGGGTAAGTATTTAATCGATTTACCAGAGCCATATTTGGTGTGGTTCAATCAAAAAGGGTTTCCTGATGGTAAATTGGGAGATTTGTTGCGTTCTATGTTAGAAATCAAAACAAACGGCTTAGAATCGATAATTCGAAAAATACAAAAACATTTTCCTAAAGAAACCCGTTAAGTTCTAACCTCAATTAGTAACTTTGTGTCCCGTAACATAGAATTCGATACATGGCACAAACCAAATACATCTTCGTTACGGGAGGCGTTACTTCATCACTAGGAAAAGGCATCATTGCTGCATCTTTGGCGAAATTACTGCAATCTCGCGGCTACAAAACAACCATTCAGAAACTGGACCCATACATTAATGTAGATCCAGGAACCTTAAATCCTTACGAGCATGGCGAATGTTATGTAACTGATGACGGTGCAGAAACAGATCTAGATTTAGGTCATTACGAGCGTTTTTTAAATGTTCGTACCTCTCAAGCCAACAATGTTACTACCGGTAGAATTTACCAAAGCGTTATTGAAAAAGAACGTAGAGGCGAGTTTTTAGGTAAAACGGTTCAAGTAGTTCCACATATTACAAACGAGATAAAAGAACGCGTACAGTTGCTAGGCAATAGTGGCGATTACGATATTATTATCACTGAAATAGGTGGTACGGTTGGTGATATTGAATCGTTACCTTATATAGAAGCGGTTCGTCAATTACTTTGGGAACTTGGTGATAACAATGCTATTGTTATCCATTTAACCCTGGTACCTTATTTATCTGCTGCAGGTGAGTTAAAAACGAAGCCAACGCAACACTCTGTAAAAACATTAATGGAAAGCGGTATAAAAGCCGATATTTTGGTGTGTAGAACAGAGCATGAAATTTCTGATGAGATAAAAGATAAACTGGCACTTTTTTGTAATGTAAAGCGAGAGGCAGTTATACAGAGTATTGATGCATCAACTATTTACGATGTGCCTTTATTAATGCAAGAAGAAGGTTTAGATACCGTAACCCTTCAGAAATTGGCATTACCAAATACAGTAGAGCCAGACTTAGGTCGTTGGAACGAATTTTTGGCAAGACATAAGAACCCGAAAAATGAAGTTACTATTGGCTTAGTAGGTAAATATGTAGAATTACAAGATTCTTATAAATCTATTTTAGAGTCATTTATACATGCCGGTGCCGCTAACGAGGTAAAGGTAATTGTCAAATCTGTGCATTCAGAATATATTACAGCTGCAAATTTTGAAAGTAAATTAAAAGGTTTGGATGCTATTTTGGTAGCACCAGGTTTTGGTGAGCGTGGTATAGAAGGTAAAGTAAAGGCCGTTGAATATGCACGTGTTAATAAAATTCCGTTTTTAGGAATCTGTTTAGGTATGCAAATGGCGGTTATTGAATATGCACGTGATGTATTAGGACTCACAAATGCAAACTCTACTGAGATGGATGAGAAAACGCCCGATCCAGTAATTAGCATTATGGAAGAACAAAAAACTATTACCGATAAAGGTGGTACTATGCTTTTAGGTGCGTGGGACTGTGAATTGAAAGATGGTAGTTTGGTTAAGAAAATGTATAACGGTGCTTCTCAAATATCTGAACGTCATCGTCATAGATATGAATTCAATAATGCCTATTTAGAGCAACTAGAGAATGCCGGTCTTATGGCAACAGGTTTCAATAAAGAGACTAATTTGGTTGAAATTGTAGAGTTAAAAGATCATCCTTGGTTCATTGGCGTGCAATATCACCCCGAGTATAAGAGTACCGTAGCTAATCCGCATCCATTATTTGTAGGCTTCGTTAAGGCTGCTTTAGAGCATAAAAAGGCACAAACTAATGCCACAATGGCATAAACATCATATTTGGACATATATTTGCTTTCTTAAAAATTCAAAATATTCCCAATTAATTAGATATACCACATGGAAGAAAAGAAATTTGACGTAAAATCCATTATAGGCTTCGTGCTTATATTTGGAATACTCATCTTCATGTTTTACCAAAATCAACCAACTCCAGAAGAGTTAGCGGCAGAAAAGGCAAAGCAAGAACAAGTAGAGGCTGCAGAGGCATCAGAAAAATCAGAAACACAAACTGTCATTAATGATGTACCACAGCTAGATTTACAAGATTCTACTGCAGTTGCTAATTACCAAGGTAAACTTGGTGCTTTTGGTTTTACTAAACCTTCTAATGATATTACAACGTTAGAGAACGATGTTCTTTTATTGAAAATCAGTAATAAAGGTGGGCAGATCGTAGAAGCGAAAATGAAACAATTCGTTACCTACGATTCTATCCCAGTTTATTTGGTTAAAGACGGTAATGCTTCTTTTGGATTAGATTTTGCGACATCAGATAATAGAACATTGAATACTCAAGATCTGTATTTTGAGCCGACAATGACCAATGATAATGGCAACCAAGTATTGTCATTAAAAGCGAAAACTTCTAGCAATCAATATTTAGAATATAGATATGTTATTAAGCCGAACGATTATTTGGTAGATTTTACTATTAAATCTAAAGGTTTGGATAATGTAATAAGCTCTAGCAAGCCAGTTCAATTAGATTGGAAATTAAAGGCTATTCGTCATTCTAAAAGTATACAGTACGAGAATAGATATACACGTTTAACTTATAATCATGAAGATGGTAAAATAAGTAAGCTTTCTGAAGGAAGTGATGATGAAGAGACTGAAGAAGATGTAAAATGGATTTCTTACAGACAACACTTTTTTAGCAGTATTCTAGCAGCAGATCAGCCATTTAAAAGCGGAGATCTTACTTCTGTTAATTTGGTAGAGGAAGAAAGTAGAACTTTCGGATTTACAAAAGAATATGCATCTGCATTACCGGTAGAATTGGAAGGCGGAGAAATTTCTAAAGATTTACATTGGTATTTCGGTCCTACAGATGTTGATACCTTATCTAAGTATGAAGATTTAGGTTTGGTAGATTCCATTCCTTTTGGTTGGGGTATTTTCGGTTGGATCAATCGTTACGTATTTACTCCTTTTTACGGGTTAATCAGTACTTATTTTCCTTACGGTATTGCGATTGTTATTATGACAATTCTAGTTCGTTTAGCAATGTCTCCTGTAACATACAAGTCGTATTTATCTCAAGCTAAAATGAAGGTGTTAAAACCAGAAATTACAGAGCTAGGGGAGAAGTACAAAGATAATGCGATGAAGAAGCAGCAAGAAACTATGAAATTGTATGGTAAAGCCGGTGTCAGCCCCATGAGTGGATGTATACCTGCGGTTATACAGATGCCAATTTTCTATGCGCTGTTCATGTTTTTCCCAACATCTTTTGCATTAAGACAAAAGCCATTTTTATGGGCAGATGACCTTTCTTCTTTTGATACTATTTATCAATTTCCAGAAGGATTCTCTATTCCGTTTTACGGAGACCACGTTAGTTTGTTTCCAATATTAGCATCTATCGCTATATTCTTTTACATGATGATGACAACAGGTCAGAATATGCCAACACAACCTGGTATGCCTAACATGAAGTTTATCATGTACTTAATGCCTTTCATGATGTTATTTTTCTTTAACAACTATGCGAGTGGATTGAGTTTGTACTACTTTGTTTCTAACATGATTACTATAGGTATTATGCTGGTGATCAAAAACTTTATTCTGGATAATGATAAAATTCATGCCCAGATACAAGAGAACAAGAAGAAACCGAAGAAGGAAAACAAGTTCCAAAAGAAAATGCGTGAAATGATGGAGCAAGCAGAAGCTCAGAAGAAAAATTAAATAACCGTAGTGTTATAAAAATAAAAAGCCCTTTCAATATTGAAAGGGCTTTTGCCATTGGTTAAGGCTTGGTTTGGTAAGATTTGGAATGTCAAAGATGTAATTTATTTAAGGTTCTATAAAAAGTTAGTTGTAAAGGTTCCGTTATTGTATGCTAAAAGAGTGTATGATGATGTTTGAGTTTTTTGAAATAGAGAACTTTCTCTGCACTGCAGCTTGTGTAGCAATAGTGTTTAGAATGTTTAAAGATGTCACATCAAAAAATCAAATAGTGCCAAATATTCGTTACAGCTTTGATAACAAGGCAAGAGGGTATATAGCTATCTGCTTTTACTATTAAGACGATTGAGTAGTATAGGCTTATCGTATTCTACAGATTTTAGTTGAACAGGTGGTGGAAATCAGCTAAATAATCTTCAATTTTATATAAAAAAAAGAGCCGCGAAAGCGGCTCTTATAAGTATTTCTTGATACACGAATTAGTTTGTTGTATCAGGTATCATTACAGTATCTACGGCGTGAATAACACCATTGTTTGCTTGAACATCAACGGCAATAATTCCGATTCCTGAATTACCAGAACCATCAGTAATTGTAACATTACCATCACTATCGATAGCGAAAGTTAAGGTGTCTCCTTCTAAAGTCCCAGGAGATACCAATCCGTCACTTAAGTCGCCAGAAACAATATTTGCCCCAGCAATAACATGATGATTTAATACAGCTGTTAATACCTCTCCACTAGGTATTGCTGCTAAGTTTGCAAATGCTTCGTTAGTAGGAGCGAATACTGTAAAAGGTGCT
>JANQUX010000346.1:0-2015 GCA_030730545.1 Maribacter sp.
TTCCGGTAACCTTAGAAACGAGGTGAATAACATGAGAGAAAAACTGTACTTCTCTGTAGTTTTCTACCTGAACTACATTACCATTTCTACTAAGGTCGTTACGAGCAAGATCTACTAACATTACGTGCTCACTGTTTTCCTTATCGTCGGTCTTTAATTCTTTTGCAAGTTGCGCATCTTGTTCGTCGTTTCCGGTTCTTTTGAAAGTGCCGGCTATGGGGTGAATTTCAGCTTTCCCTTCGTTAACGATCAATTGTGCTTCGGGCGAACTGCCGAATATTTTAAAATCTCCATAATCGAAATAGAATAGATATGGTGAAGGATTTACAGAACGTAATGCTCTATAAACATTAAATTCATCACCTTTAAAACCTTGAGAAAAACGACGACTTAAAACCAATTGAAAAACATCGCCACGTTGACAATGTTTTTTGGCTAAAGCCACTTGTTCTCTATAATCTTCATCCTCTAAATTAGATTCTCTATCGCCTTCTATTTTAAAATTATAGGTAGCAAAATTTCTAATACTTAACAGTTGCTCTAATTCAGGAATATTATTCTCTGTGTTATAACAATGGGCAAAAAGATAAGCTTCATTCTTGTAATGGTTTATAGCAATAATGTTTTGATATACCGCGTAGTAAATATCAGGAATATGAACTGAGTCATCTTTAACCGATATAGCTACATCTTCAAAATACCGAACGGCATCATAAGCCATATAGCCGAACAGACCATTATTTATGAATTTAAAGTCGTTAGTATCTGCCTTGAATGTTTTACTGAACGTATCAATAATCTCAACAACATTGGTACTTGCCGTAATTTGAGTCTCTTCATTGGCACCATCGGGAAACTGCTTCGTAATAATCTCATTTTCTACTTTAATCGATGCAATAGGGTTGCAGCAGATGTATGAAAAGCTATTGTTATTGGCGTGATAGTCACTACTCTCTAATAAGATACTATTAGGGAACCGGTCTCTTATTTTCAAATAAACACTTACCGGCGTCATGGTATCGGCAAGAATTTTTTTATGATATGTCTTAAATTGATAGGTCATAGGTACATTTATAAAATAAAGAAGGCTTGTCGTGATGACAAGCCTTTATATAGTTTTACTACAATGATGCTTTGCTCACGATGTTTTTCGTAAGTTGTTCCACCACCAATTATTTGCTATTAAATTTTTCATTGAGCATCAAATATAAAAAGGAAATTTAAACTATCAAACTTTACCTAGTCAAAAATAAAAATCCCTTTAAAATTTATCAAAGGGATTTTATATTGTTGTAATTCGATTGTTTTAAAACGATTATAGTGCTAAGTCTACTACCAAATCAAAATCATCGTAGATAGCTTTATCGCCAAGGTTATCAAAAAAGCTTCCTGAACCATATTTAATATCAAATTTAGTTCTATCAACTTTCATTGTAGCGGTAGCTTTATTTTCAAACATAGATACTACTAAAGTTACTGGTTTGGTAATACCTTTTATAGTTACATCGCCAGTTACAGTGTAAGATTTGTCATTCATTGCTTTAACAGATGTAAAAACTAATCTAGAAGTTGGGTTACTTTCTACGCCAAAGAAATCAGCCGATTGCAAATGCCCTTCTAATTTTTCTTTTCCTTGTCCTGCTTCTAAGTCAGTACAAGTAATTGAAGTCATATCAATTACAAATTCACCACCGGTCAATTTTTTACCGTTCATTTCTAGATGCCCAGATTTAAGATTAATGCTACCATCATGAGATCCGGTAACCTTGTAACCTTTCCAAGTAACAGTGCTCTCGCTAACTTTAATTTCTTTTTTCTCTCCATCAATTGGTGTAGAGGCTGTAGCGCTAAATCCGAAAACAGCTACGAATGCTAAACTTAATAATGATTTTTTCATGTTTCTAATTTTAAATGATTGTGTTTAATTTATATATGGGTAATAATTTGTTCTTTAGAATATCTAACCTTAGGGTAATTTTGGGTATCATCGTCAGCAGATCTATAACCCACAGCTA
>JANQUX010000346.1:2025-4044 GCA_030730545.1 Maribacter sp.
GCTAAAACTACGGCAGCATTTAAACCTTTGTCGGTAAGACCTAAAATTTTATTGTACTTAGCTTTGTCAAAACCTTCCATAGGGCAGGTGTCAATTTCCATTTCAGCGGCTATAGTCATTAAATTACCTAATACGATATAGGCTTGATTAGATGTCCATGTGTTTTTGTGAGCATCAGGCAGACCTAAAAGGCTAGATTTCATAGTTTGCGAAAAACCTTCAAGATTTTCTTTAGATATTCCTCTAATTTTCATGATGTTGGCAATATAATCATCGATCATGGTAGCGTCAAAAGTAGGCTTATTGGCTAAAACTATAACATATGATGCATCTGTAATTTGAGATTGGTCATATGAAGCAGCTCTTAATTTTACTTTTGTATCGGCGTCTTCAATAACATAAAATTCATAGGGTTGCAAACCATATGAAGAAGCTGTTAAATTAGCAGCATCTAATAATATTTCTAAATTCTTTTTGCTCACTTTTTTAGAGCTATCGAATTTTTTTGTGGCATAACGCCAGTTTAATTTATCTAAAACTGTATCCATTACTTAGAATTAAAATTTATTTAATAATTTATTGAGTTCTTGTAATTCGGCTTCGTCAAAGTTTTTAAGTATTCTCTTCTCCGCTTCAAAAAGTATTCCATCAATTTTATTCAGTATACTTAATCCGCCTTCGGTGATGACTATTTCAACCTTTCTTCTGTTTTTTAAACATACAGTTCTATTGACAAAACCTTTTAAAATTAATTTATCGACCAAGCGTGTAGTATTACTCATTTTAGTAACCATGCGCTCATTAATAGTAGAAAGATTAGCAGGTTTGCCATTTTGCCCCCTTAAAATTCTTAAAACATTAAATTGTTGAATAGAAACATCAAAAGGTTTGAGCACCGTCGCTATTTCTTCGTCAATCTTATTTGCAACCAATGCCATATGAATAAGTGTCCGTTTTTCTAACGGCATAGACTGGTTTGTTTTAATGACTTCTTCTACATTCATGTTGATACAATAATTGTATATACAAATGTATTTTAATTGTTGATATATTAACTATGGGTAAGATTAAATTTTTGTTAAAACTATATAAGAGAATCAGATAAATAAAAATCGATTATTTTTACAAAATATAATTTATACTATGGCAGATTTATCACAACAAGATTGGGAAGCGCAATTAGAGAAAGATCCTAATGCAGTAATTCTCGATGTAAGAACAGAAGAAGAAATAGAAGAAGGTATAATTCCGAATTCTATAAATATTGATATTTATAAAGGACAAGAGTTTGTAGCTGAGCTAGAGAAATTGGACAAAACTAAAAACTACTATGTGTATTGTAGGTCTGGCAATAGAAGCGGACAAGCCTGCGCTTTAATGAATAGCTTAGGTTTTGACAAAGCTTATAACCTTCAAGGTGGGTTTATGAACTGGGAAGGAGAAACCGAATAATTTTATTTCTTTCAGAAAATAGACCCGCTTAACGGCGGGTTTTTTATTTTTATAAAATGAAGGAAGATTTGCTTCATTTTATATGGAAGTATAAAAAGTATCCCATTAACGGACTCATTTCTACAATGGGTGAGTCGGTACGTGTTTTGGCTACAGGCGCCCATAATCATTTAAGTGGTCCAGATTTCTTTAATGCACAAGTAGAGCTCAATGGTCAATTATGGGCAGGTAATGTAGAGATTCATATAAAATCTTCAGATTGGTATGCTCATCATCACCAAGAAGATGTTAATTATGACAATGTAATATTACATGTTGTTTGGGAAGATGATGTATCTGTCTTTAGAAAAGATGGCAGTGAAATTGCAACGCTCTCACTTCAAAACTACATACCCATGAGCATGCTAGAAACCTATCAGCAACTTTTTGATAGTAAAAATTACAAGTTCATAAATTGTGAAAGAGAATTTATTGATGTAGATCAATTTACTAAAAACAACTGGCTAGATCGCTTGTTTGTTGAGCGTTTAGAACAGAAATCTATTTTTGTAAGCCAGTTGCTAGAAC
>JANQUX010000347.1:0-199 GCA_030730545.1 Maribacter sp.
TAAAAGGAAAGCAAGGTCGTTTCCGTCAAAACTTACTTGGTAAGCGTGTTGATTATTCTGCACGTTCGGTAATTGTTGTAGGGCCAGAATTGAACTTATTCGAATGTGGTCTTCCAAAAGATATGGCTGCTGAATTGTACAAGCCTTTCGTAATTAGAAAACTAATTGAAAGAGGAATTGTACAAACAGTTAAATCTGC
>JANQUX010000347.1:209-1986 GCA_030730545.1 Maribacter sp.
GGATATCTTAGAGAATGTATTGAAAGGTCACCCAGTTTTATTAAACAGAGCTCCTACATTACACAGATTAGGTATTCAAGCTTTTCAGCCTAAATTAATAGAAGGTAAAGCGATTCGTCTTCACCCATTGGCATGTACTGCATTTAATGCGGATTTCGATGGGGATCAAATGGCGGTTCACTTACCATTAGGGCCAGAGGCAATCTTAGAAGCGCAATTATTAATGCTTGCTTCTCAGAATATATTAAACCCTGCGAATGGTTCTCCAATTACGGTACCATCACAGGATATGGTCTTGGGTCTGTATTATATGACCAAAGAGCGTAAATCAACACCAGAAGTACCAGTTATTGGTGAAGGGTTAACTTTTTACTCACCTGAAGAAGTAGAAATTGCTTTTAATGAAGGTAAAGTAAACCTTAACGCAGGTATTAAGGTTAGAACTAAAGACTTTAATGAAGAAGGGGAATTGGTTAATCAAATTATACCTACCACTGTTGGTCGTGTATTATTTAACAATTTCGTTCCTGAAGAAGCTGGTTATATCAACCAAGTTTTAAATAAGAAAGCTTTAAGAAATATCATTGGTGATATTTTGGCTGTTACAAGTGTACCAGTTACCGCTGCTTTCTTAGATAAAATTAAAACGATGGGTTATGAGTTCGCTTTTAAAGGTGGATTATCCTTTAGTTTAGGGGATATTATTATTCCTGCTGAGAAAATGGATATGATTGGTGAGGCAAATGTTCAAGTAGATGGTATTATGGCCAACTACAACATGGGTCTTATTACAAACAATGAAAGATATAATCAGGTTATTGATGTTTGGACATCGACAAACGCACAGTTGACAGAGTTAGCCATGAAACGTATTCGTGAGGATCAACAAGGTTTCAACTCTGTGTATATGATGCTTGATTCTGGTGCAAGGGGTTCTAAGGAGCAAATTCGTCAGTTGACCGGTATGCGTGGATTAATGGCTAAGCCTAAAAAATCTACTGCAGGTGGTGGTGAAATTATTGAAAACCCGATTCTTTCTAACTTTAAGGAAGGTCTTTCGATTTTAGAATACTTTATTTCAACGCACGGTGCACGTAAGGGTCTTGCAGATACCGCTTTGAAAACGGCAGATGCTGGGTATTTAACAAGAAGGTTGGTAGATGTATCTCAAGATGTAATTATTAACACTGAAGATTGTGAAACTCTAAGAGGTGTTGAAGTTCAGGCACTTAAAAAGAATGAAGAGATTGTTGAAAGCTTAGGGGAAAGAATTTTAGGTCGTGTATCATTACATGATGTTTATAACCCAATGACAGAAGAATTAGTTCTTCGTGGTGGTCAACAGATAATGGAAGTAGATGTAAAAAGAATTGAAGCTTCCCCAATCGAGAAAGTTGAAGTTCGTTCTGCATTGACTTGTGAAGCCGAAAAAGGTATTTGTGCTAAATGTTATGGTAGAAACCTTTCTACAAATAAGATGGTACAAAGAGGTGAAGCTGTAGGTGTTGTAGCTGCTCAATCAATTGGAGAGCCAGGTACACAGCTTACACTTAGAACATTCCACGTGGGTGGTATTGCTGGTAACATTTCTGAAGATAATAAGTTAGAAGTAAGATTCTCTGGTGTTGCCGAGATTGAAGACTTAAGAACAGTTACTGGAGAAGGATCAGATGGTCAGCCTGCTGAAATTGTAATTTCTAGAACAAGTGAAATAAAAATTGTTGATGCTAAAACAGGTATTACTTTAAGTACTGGTAATATACCTTATGGTTCTCAG
>JANQUX010000347.1:1996-4043 GCA_030730545.1 Maribacter sp.
AGCTTATGAAAATATTGATCAAGGTGTTACGTACCAAGTTGAAATTGATGAGCAAACAGGTTTCCAAGAAAAAGTTATTTCTGAATCTAGAAACAAGAAGTTGATTCCAACATTATTGATTCAAGATGCTAAAGGAGAAACATTACGCTCATATAACTTACCGGTAGGTTCGCATATTATGGTCGATGATGGCGATAAGATTAAAGAAGGTAAAATTTTGGTTAAGATTCCACGTAAATCTGCAAAAGCAGGTGATATTACTGGTGGTCTACCAAGAGTTACTGAATTATTCGAAGCGAGAAATCCATCTAACCCTGCTGTTGTTTCTGAAATTGACGGTGTTGTTTCTTTTGGTAAGATTAAGAGAGGTAATAGAGAAATCATCATTGAATCTAAATTAGGTGAAGTGAAGAAATATCTTGTAAAACTTTCTAATCAGATTTTAGTACAAGAGAACGATTATGTAAGAGCTGGTATGCCATTATCAGATGGTTCAATTACACCAGAAGATATTTTAGCAATTAAAGGTCCTTCTGCTGTTCAACAGTACTTAGTTAATGAAGTTCAAGAAGTTTATAGGTTACAAGGTGTAAAGATTAATGATAAGCACTTCGAAGTAGTTGTTAGACAGATGATGCGTAAAGTAAGAATTCAAGATCCAGGTGATACTATCTTCTTAGAGAATCAATTGATTCATAAAGATGAATTCATTACGGAAAATGATGAGATTTTCGGTAAGAAAGTAGTTATGGAAGCAGGTGATTCTGCTAACCTTAAGGCAGGTCAAATCGTTACTCCTCGTGAGTTGAGAGATGAGAATTCGCTATTAAGACGTGGTGATAAGGCGTTGGTTGAAGCAAGAGATGCTGTATCGGCAACTGCAACTCCAATTCTTCAAGGTATTACTAGAGCATCGCTACAGACGAAATCGTTTATTTCTGCAGCATCGTTCCAAGAAACGACTAAAGTTTTAAATGAAGCTGCTGTAAGTGGTAAGATAGATTATTTAGAAGGTCTTAAAGAGAATGTAATCGTTGGTCATAAAATTCCGGCTGGTACGGGTATGAGAGACTACGATAGCATTATCGTTGGATCAAAGGAAGAATACGATGAAATAATGGCCAGAAAAGAGGCATTAAGATTCTAATTTTATAATAACCCTCAAATTTTATTTGGGGGTTATTTTTTTAATATAATAAAAGTATGAGTGGCAATAAGAATCCGAATCAAAAGCAAATAAATATTGAATTGGACGAGAAGATGGCAGAAGGTATTTATTCTAATCTAGCCATTATCAATCATTCAGTTTCAGAATTTGTAGTTGATTTTATTAGTATGATGCCTGGAGCTCCAAAAGCAAAGGTCAAGAGTAGAATTATACTTACTCCGCAACATGCTAAGAAGTTTTTAAAAGCATTGAATGATAATGTACAGCGGTTTGAAAAAGCTAATGGTACTATAAAAGATTATGAGCAGCCATCGATACCAATGAATTTTGGTCCGATCGGTGAAGCATAAAAAAAATCCCAACTTTATAAGTTGGGATTTTTTTATTCAAATTCAGAAGTAAAATGAAGTTTTACCGATGGATATTTTTGCTGTGTCATTTGAAGCGAAAATTGTGAATCGGCCAAGAATACCAATTGTCCTTTTTTATCTTTTGCTAAAAATTTTTGTTTTACACGTTCAAATTCTTTGAATTCATCTGTTTTTCTATTTTCGGTACCAACCCAACAAGCTTTATATACATTGAAATTTTCGTAGCTACATTTTGCGCCGTATTCATGCTCTAGTCTATACTGTATCACTTCAAACTGTAAGGCTCCTACAGTTCCTATTATTTTTCTACCATTTAATTCCAAGGTAAATAATTGGGCAACACCTTCATCCATCAATTGGTCAATACCTTTATTTAGTTGTTTAGACTTCATAGGGTCTGCATTGTTTATGTACCTGAAATGTTCAGGAGAGAAGCTAGGGATACCTTTATAGTGTAAATTTTCGCCTTCGGTTAATGTATCTCCAATTTTAAAGTTACCCGTGTCAT
>JANQUX010000348.1 GCA_030730545.1 Maribacter sp.
AGATCATAATTAACTTCTTTCTCTTTAGCATAGTTATATAACTGAATGCTATTAGTATCCCCTAAATCGATGAGGTAATGAATATCAGGATTTTCAAGTGTACTTAAATTGAAATACGTAATTGTTTTATCCCACGGCACAGCAGCGCTTAGTACTAAGAAAGTAAACACTGTGGCGATATTGGTGCGTACTAAATAAACAAAGCTTTTTACTTCCGCTACTTTAATATAGGCTGTAATTAATCCGGTAAGGGTAAGTAGTAAGTATACGAATACACCAATACGTTTGTAGGTAAGACCTAATTCTTCAACATACGTGAGGTTCTTATAAGATGTAAAAACGATTAGTATACTATTTAGAGTGATCCAAATGTAGGTAAGCGTTTTTATTTGCGTATTCTCTTTATAAAAATTGAGGTTTCCTCTAAAGAAATAAAGGATTAAGATAATCGCTAGCACTATCGAAAACATAAGGGCATACACACCTTGGTGAACAGATGCCGAATATTCTGCATTAGAAATATCGGTTTTTTGGAATATGTAAATTCCATCGGTTACTAAAAAGAATACCAGTAAAAAATTAAGGGCGATAAATATAAATGAGCCTAAGGTATGCTCACTGTCAAGTTGCTTTTTTTGACCTATTATTTCTATTTCGGTCGGAGTCTCCAATTCGTTTTTCTGAGATGCATCAACTGCTATTAATTCTTGTGCATCTAACGGACGTAAAATATTTAGAAATATAACATACCCCAGAAATGTAAAAAATATCCAAGGGAAACTGATAAAGTCAAAAGAGATTTGGTCTACCAGATTTTCAAAAACAGGATTCGCATTCTTATAAAGCGTGGCAAATAAGATTAGTAGAACTCCAGCGAAGAAGCCACCTTTTAAGCGGTTCAATAGTTTTGGTGAAGTCTCTGTCTTCACATCTTTTTTTTCTACCGAATTTTGTCTTTGAATAAAATTTGCGATAAACGCAACCAATAAATTAGTAAACCCAAGTAACCAGGATAGGTATAATGAGGTTTTGCTTGATATGGACTTTCCTATAAACACCATTAATGCCATGAAATGAACAAATATGGTAAACCCCGTTGGGTTAATAAGAATAAAGATGGAAGTTAAAATATAGGTAAGTGCATAGCCCCAAGACATGGTTCTAGTTTCTTTTAAGGTAGAAACAAGTGCCACTACTAAAATGGATATAAGAAATAGATTTAGACCGAAGCTTTTGCTGTAGAATAGTAAACTGAAGGCTAATGCAGATAAGATTGATTTTATATGAACATTCATAATATGATGAATTTAAAAGGTTATTAGTGATTTGATTTTTGTGATTATTAATAAGAGATAGTATCCAAAAAGGAGGTGCACTACCTTACGAGTTTTTGAAATTTTAGATAGTTCTAGTATCATGGATTTATGGAATTAAAAATGTGGACTTTATTCGTTGGATGGGTTGATGCAGCAGTTTCTGAAAATCTAATTGATGAAAGGGTAGTGCAGATTTACCGCAGTTAAATTTTGATCTGAAGAACTTCCAATACTCCGGATACAGCATAGTGCCTATTAATATGACGGTAAATAAGTAAAGACTTCTTTTTCCATTTCCCATTAAATAGAACTGCATGCTTATTTCTTCGGGAACCGTAATTCCAGTTCCGGTAAGCACATGAAATACATCATGACTCTCTAGTTTTTCTTGCAACTGAAAGCTATTGGCAGCAAGAAATTCACCCATATGATAGCCTAAAGAGTGGCTTGGATAATCTTTTAATTCTTCAGCATTATATTGCCATGCTTCATTTTTCTTGAAGTATTGATAGGGTGTCACGCTCCAATCATATAATTTTTCTAAAATGGCTGCTCTCATTATTTTTTATTTTAAAAGTACTTTGAAATTCAAAGTAAAATGATAAAAAAATATACTACTTACCTATGAGTTTTTCTAAAGCATTAATATGCTTCTTAAACTGTGCTTTGCCAAGTGGGGTGGCAGAATAACGTGTGTTTGGTTTACGACCAATAAATTGCTTTTCCACTTTTATATATTCCTCTTTTTCAAGCGCTTTGGTATGACTGGCTAAATTGCCATCTGTAGCACCTAATAGCTCTTTTAGTATTTTAAAATCAGCATAATCGTTCACCATTAGAATAGACATAATGCCCAATCGTATTCGGTGGTCAAAAGCTTTGTTTATGTTGTCAATTAAACTCATATATCAATAGCTAGCTAATCTTAATTTCTGTCGTACTTATAATACATTAATGCACCATATAGAATGTGGCAAACGCCAAACCCTAAAGCCCAAAAATACAATCCATATCCTATAAATTGAGTGCTAACCAATCCTATTCCAATAAATGCTAAACCCATATATCTAACATCACCCATGGTATACTTGCTTGCATTTACACAAGCCAGACCATAAAAAATGAGTGTAGCAGGTGCCACTAGACCAGCTATACCTTGTTGCATCAATACTAAGCAAAAAAGTCCGCCAACTACTAGCGGAATAGCGAAATTGAACACTAATCGTTTGCTGGTGCTGTCCCAAATTTTCTCTCCACTTTTTTTAGACTTCTTCAGGGTCATAATAAAACCGGTAATTACTGCTGCCACCAAAACGGCAATAGCAATGAAAGTTAGGTCGCTAACAGTATCTGAACCCCAAAGTGACGAAGACCTGCCTGAAAAGTTTTCATAATTGGCAGCTGAGGTTTCTTTTAGCTTAACATAAGCAAAGCCAGCCCCAATTAATGCGTATATACCGGCGAGTACTCCAGAGAGTCCGCTTAATGAAATAAACCGTGAAGAACGATTCATTAAATTCTTGATTTCGGTAATATCGTTTAGATACTTATTTGTCTCCATATTAAAGTACTTTGAATTACAAAGTTAAATTAAATATTTGATTATTCAATAAAACTGAAGTAAAAAAAGTTAGCTAAGATGCTTTAATGGAGGGTAAGAAAGAGAAAATCGACTAAGTTTTATTGCCTATTTATTCCTTTTGAACTTAATGTTTTAAGGAGGTTTCCTGTTTTGGCCAGAACTATTGTAATAAAAATTCTATGGAGAATACATATGTGCACATCAACTATAAAAATGGATGATAAAATCAGAAATCTGCGTAGAATTTCCATCAGTAATTTATATAAAAACGGACTTTATATCTAATAATAGAGTAGGTGTATAGCCTTTTTAAAGCGCTTAATTAATTAAAGAAACACCAATACCAAATGTGGTTTGTCGGTGGTTGTAATCAATTAGCGTTTCGCCATAGCCATCGAACAATTGAAAATGACCGTTGAAGTTTTCGAAAATTGGGAAAGACCAGTTGAGCTGTAAACTCCCGCGACTTTTATCTCCCAAATTCAAAGAGTGTCTTGCAATTGCTCTAAAACGCTGTCTACCCCAGTCATATGTTATATCCGCTTCACCACGACCTATATAGTCCGATATATTTTCGTTGTCATCAATCTTGCTTCCGATCCGTATCCAAGGTTTTAGCATTACTTGCCAGTTTCCTTTTTCGAATGCGGCATGAAAAGCAATACGGTTCCAGCTTCTAGAAATTGGGTCTGACTGTCCGTTAGATTCATGAATTATAGCGGCTCCGATCATTTTAGTCTCAAACCCCAAAATCGGAAACTTAACGGGAAAGTTCGCGATGATTTCTGGTTGATAATTCAATTCTCGAAATGGTCTTGAACGCTCTGTATTATAAATTTGCCAATAGGCGGTCTGCGAATAGCCCATCCATAAATCCATACGACCATCGAACATACCGTGAAATATTTTGGTTTTTAGACTGATTTGAAATTTTGACTCTACAGCGTTTAAACTACTAGGTTCATCTAAAACTTTCTCTGAATTTTCTGCCTGTGGAAATTCATTAGGGTTGGTAGAGAATTTTGCGGCGGTTATATATATAGGTTTGTAAGAGGTAAGAATGAACGTACCGCGTTGGTGCTCATCATCTAGTTCCCATAAGTTATCGAGCGTTCCACCATCTACCAATTGTGCAAT
>JANQUX010000349.1 GCA_030730545.1 Maribacter sp.
TCTCGTTTTTATGTACTAGTTTTTATATCAAGAAATGACAAAACCTGCACTATATTCTAAATGTGAATTTATTTTAAACTTTTTCTTGTGAACGAAACATTCCTATTCTCGCGTTTTCACCCTAAGTTGGAAAACTCCTCTCTTCAATTGAAAGGAGGAAATCTACCTATTTTAATTTATGCCTTAAAAAGTTTAAAACAGATGTATTCATCTCGTTTCAAAGTAAGAAATAGTACTACTCTTTCTTATTAAATAAAGACTTCTTTATCTGTACCGATAGTTAAAGCTTTCTCATTATCCATAAGTATTTCTGCTAGTCCCGAAGTTTTTGGAAGTTCGTATTTGAAATAGAATTCCATGGCATGAATTTTACTTTCATAGAATTCTGCACTATGGTCGTTATTACCCATTACTAAGGCATTTTGAGCTTCGAGACCTATATTTAGCCATAACCAACTTTGTACTATTGTACTAAAGAATTCCATAAACGGAGTAGCATCTGCTAAGAAACGTTGGTAATCGCCCTTCATGGCAAAGCCCATTAAACTTTGTAATACCTGTTGCGTCAATTCTAATTTACCTCCTAATTTTTTTGCATAAGGCTTTAAAGAATCGTGCACCATACTTGATTTAATGGTGTTAGTAATTTCTTCGGATAATAGCTGTAAAGCCTTCCCGTTATCCATCGTTACTTTTCTACCTAATAAATCTTGAGATTGAATACCCGTTGTACCTTCATAAATAGCTGAAATACGGATATCTCTTAAATATTGTTGTAAAATATATTCTGAACAAAATCCATATCCACCTAAAACTTGAACACCGTTATTTACCGAAACAATACCCGCTTCAGACGGATATGTTTTTACTAAAGGTGTCATAATCTCTAATAGCAATCTATATTTTTCGCGCTCTTCTGCAGTTGCACTTGCTATAGAAAGGTCATGATATTTTGCAGTCAACAGTACTAAACTTTGAGCACCTTCGGTAATTACTTTTTGCAACAATAACATTCTACGAACATCTGCATGGTTAATAATTAAGGTCTGCTCTTGGTTTGCATCTTTTTTACCAGTGCTTGTTAATTTACGCCCTTGTGGTCTTTCGTTCGCATAGTTTAAAGAAGCTTGGTATGCCGCCGAAGCTATCGCCGCTGCACCTCTACCAACCCCAATTCTAGCACCATTCATCATTAAGAACATATACTTCAATCCCTGGTTAGCCTCACCTACGAGCCAACCTTCACAATTTTCTTTATCGCCAAAAAACAAATGCGTTGTGCAATAGCCACGTTGTCCCATTTTTTCGAAATCGGCAACTACGGTTACATCATTAGGTTTTAAACCACCATTGGCAGTTGGTTTATTTTTAGGCACTACAAATAAAGATATTCCTTTTGTACCTGCTGGCGCACCCTTTATTCTTGCCAAAACCAAATGCACAATATTCTCTGCACCTTGGTAATCACCACCTGATATAAATATTTTCTGTCCGTTAATTTTATAGGTATCGCCATCGGGCGTAGCAGATGTTGTAATATCTGAAAGTGAACTACCTGCCTGTGGTTCAGTTAAACACATAGTACCGCCCCATTTTCCTGACAGCATATTAGGCAAGTAAATATCTTTAAGCTCTTGACTACCAAAATGGGCAATCAATTCTGCAGAACCCACGGTTAAACCAATATAACCTGGTAAATGATTGTTAGCTGCATCTTGTATAAATGCCGAAGCATGTGCCGCCATGGCGGGCATTTGCATACCACCATGTTCATATGAAAATGAACTTGCAATCAGCCCCATTTCTCCACCAGCTTTCATAAATTTCAACACCTGAGGATGCACTATTATCTCACCATCTTTAAAATGTGCTGGCTTCTCATCCATCTCCCTGAAATAAGGGTAAAGCTCTTTATCAGAAAAATCTTTAACAGAATTCAGCATCATTTCTACCGATTCTTGATCATATTCTGCATAGCGATCTTGGTCAAGAACGTCTTGTAGGTTGTTTACTTTATATAATAAGAATTTCAGCGTTTCTAAGTCTACATATTGATTTGCCATTGCGTTGTATTTTATGAAACATCAAGTTAGTAGATATTTTACCCAAACTCATTAAACTAGTTTAATAAAAGAATGAAACTAGCGATTATCACAGTCAAATCTTCTATATTTAGAACTACCTCTCTAAACCTTAGCATTTTATGGATAATATTTCTAACGCAATTCTTGCTATTTCCCTAATCATCATCATGTTCGGCATGGGTTTATCTTTAGAGATCAAAGATTTCGTTCGAATATTCAGTAAACCTAAAGCCATATTAATTGGTCTATGCTGTCAATTAATCATTCTTCCCATAGTTGGCTTCATCCTCATACGAATCTTCAACTTATCGCCAGAAATAGCGATTGGCGTCATCATTATTTCCGCCTGCCCTGGCGGACCAACCTCAAACTTAATTACACATTTAGCAAATGGCGATACTGCACTTTCAGTTTCACTAACCGCAATAAGTAGCTTAATAACCTTGGTATCGATTCCTTTTATTATCAATTTAGGTTTGCAAGAAGTTTTGGGTGAAGGCACAACTATTCAACTGAATATCGCCCAAACCATTTTACAAGTATTCATCATTGTAATTTTACCTGTTGGCTTAGGGATGATACTAAAATATAAAAGCCCAAGCTTTGCTTTGAAAATGGAAAAAACAGTAAAAAAAGCATCGGGTATTTTCTTTGTCATTGTTTTGGTGGCAATTCTTATTAAAGAACGGGCGCTGCTAATAACCAATATTCAAGAAGCCGGTCTTGTAACCTTAACTCTTAATATTATTACCATGTCTATTGGTTATATCTTAGGATATATATTCAACCTCCCCCTTAAACAACGTATTTCTGTAGCTATAGAAGGTGGAATACAAAATGGAACATTGGGTATAAGCATTGCAACAATTCTACTTAACAATACCGCTTATGCTATTGCTCCTGCTATTTATGGAACTTTAATGTTTTTTACTGCAGGTATTTTTATTTACTGGAGCAATAAACAGATTAAAAAACAAATTATTTAAACACAATCGCTTTCCCTTTGACCTACACGCTTTCGAATTTTGGAGAGACCGACAGGTGTTAAACCTAAATATGATGCTATTAAATACTGTGGTAGACGCTGAAATAAATCGGGTCTTTTCTCCAGTAATCTCAAATAGCGCTCCTCATTTGTGCGACTGTTCATACGTTCTACACGACTGTATGATTTTAAAAAAGCTTCTTGCATTGACAATCTGCCAAATCTTTCTAATTGATGCGAATTATCAAAAGACATTTCTGCATTCGATTTTTTTATTGCAAATACTGTGGATTTTTCAGTTGCCGTTAAAAAATATCTAGATGGCGAACCTTTTACATAGGCTGGTAGGTCTGTAAAAAAAATATCTTCGGTATAAAACTCCAAAACTTTGGTCTCCCCATCTTGAATTTTATAATAATAGATACAACCAGCATCTAAGTAATAAAAATAATTGACCATTTGACCTGAAGAAATAAGAGCTTCGCCCTTCTTTAAATCAATTCTTTCATAGAGTGACAACCAATAATCTAATACATCGTCATCTACTTTATTGTAAGAGAGAATTTTATTCTTAAGATTTTGCAGAGAAGTCACTTTTAGGTTGTTTTATAATTAGTACAAACGATTCAGGATAATTATAAATATAGGCAATTTCAAAAAATAGAATACAAAAAATTGCCATATTCTACCAACTACAACGTAAATTTTAAGAATATGAAAATGTAATCGCTTAATAAAAATAGAGTTATACCACTACTTTCCTTTTTACAAAATGCTGTATTCTTTAAAAATTAAGAGTTATCAGAACTTCTTTTGCAGTTACTCATGACGCCTTAATTGTAAAATCCTAGTTATATACTTTGACGCATTAACCCTTCTTGCGCTACAGAGGCAACCAACACTCCTGTTCTATCATATACACTACCTCTTGAAAATCCTCGTGAGTTAGAAGCACTTGGGC
>JANQUX010000350.1 GCA_030730545.1 Maribacter sp.
GTAATTGTGCAATATAATACGGCAAGTAGATGGGGGTCACAGTTTGAAAACATAGCGCCGTTTGAGTTGGAAATTTCTCGCGATCGAGTTACCAATGAGAACTCTGAAGTAGAAATAATTGCAGAAGATAATTCGCTAGTACATTTTCCTAATGAAATCGATAAAAGTGACTTTACAGGTTGGGTTCAAGAACGTGGTCTGTATTTTCCGAATAAGTGGAGCGATGAGTTTACCCCTATTCTAGAAATGCACGATAAAGGAGAAGAATCTTTAAAAGGTAGTTTGTTAATTGCTAAATATGGAAAGGGAAACTATATTTATACCGGACTAAGTTTTTTCAGAGAATTACCGGTCGGTGTACCAGGGGCATATAAGTTATTCTCGAATATGTTATCTGTAGGCAAAGAAAAGGTGGAAACAAAAGCGAAAATCAAAGGATGAACAAAGAACGCGACGAAAATAAAACTTGGAAAAAAGAGTACAGCATTGTATTAGTGCTCAATTTTATATATGTTCTTATTTTCTATTACGTAATGACTTCATTTAATTAATATGGGAGGATTAGATTGGATTATTCTTACCGGCACACTTCTCTTTATTGTAGCTTATGGAGTCTGGAAAACCAAAGGAAGTAAAAACGTAGATGATTACGTTCGTGGTGGTAGTGATTCTAAATGGTGGACCATAGGTTTATCTGTAATGGCAACACAAGCCAGTGCAATTACTTTTTTATCTACTCCAGGTCAAGCATTTCATGATGGTATGGGCTTTGTTCAGTTCTATTTTGGACTTCCTTTCGCCATGATTATCATATGTATGGTATTTATTCCACTTTACCATAAGATGAAGGTATACACCGCTTATGAATTTTTAGAAGGTCGTTTTGATCTTAAAACACGTTCTTTAGCAGCAATATTATTTTTAATTCAAAGAGGTTTAGCTGCTGGTATAACAATATTTGCACCATCTATAATTTTATCTGCTGTATTAGGCTGGGACCTGCGCACATTAAATATTATTATAGGTACTCTAGTAATTATATATACCGTGTCTGGTGGAACAAAAGCTGTTAGTGTTACTCAAAAACAGCAGATGTTCATTATAATGACGGGCATGTTCATCACCTTCTTTTTTATATTAGGGTACTTACCGTCTGATATTACTTTTGGCAAGGCTATGAAAATTGCCGGTGCAAGTAATAAATTAGAAATACTAAATTTTGATTTAGACACCTCAAGTAGATATACTTTTTGGAGCGGTATAACAGGCGGACTCTTCCTTTTTCTTGCCTATTTCGGTACAGACCAAAGTCAGGTGCAACGATATTTATCGGGCAAATCGATCCGAGAAAGTCAATTAGGTCTTATTTTCAATGCTGTTTTAAAAATACCAATGCAATTCTTTATTCTTCTTGTAGGTGTAATGGTATTTGTTTTCTATCAATATAATCCATCACCGTTAAATTTTAATCCGTCTGCAACACAAGCAGTTATGGAATCTAGTTATGCAGAAGATTACAAACTCTTGCAAGAAGGTCAAATAGCACTTGAAGCCGAAAAAAGAATTGCGCAGAACAGATTTTCTGCTGCATTAGAAATAAAGGAATTTACTGCTGTAGAAGAGGCAAAAATGCAGATTATACGTATTAACCGAAAAGATAGTACTAATCGAGTAGCTGCCAAATCATTAATAAGTCAAGCAAATGAAGCCGTAGAAACGAATGATAAAGATTATGTTTTTATCCATTTTATTCTAAACAATTTACCAACGGGACTTGTCGGACTTTTACTTGCTGTAATTTTATCGGCCGCAATGTCATCCACTGCATCAGAACTTAATGCATTAGGTACTATTACCGCCTTAGATTTATACAAACGTAACAGAGCGACCGAAAATCTTTCTGAAGAACATTATGTAAAAGCGTCTAAATTCTTCACCTTAATTTGGGGTGTTGTCGCCATATTAATTGCCTGCGTTGCGAATCTATTTGATAATTTAATTCAATTGGTCAACATCATTGGTAGTATATTCTATGGCAATGTACTAGGTATTTTCTTGATTGCATTCTTTTTTAAATTCATAAAAGGGAATGCCGTATTCTTTGCAGCAGTGGTAACACAGGTAATTATATGTATTATTTACTATTACTTGATACATATTTACCCATCAGGACAAGAAAAATTAGGATATCTATGGCTTAACTTTTTTGGTGCCGCTATAGTCATATTAATATCGTTTATTTTTGAAGCCTTTGATCGAATGCTTAAAAAGCCTTTGACCACAAGCTAAAAATTAAAGTATTTCAGAAGATTTTTAATGATAGATAAAACAATTGCGTCTTATTTTATAGAGAATTATGGTAATGACCCTATCCTCATAAAAGCCCCCGGTAGAATAAATTTAATAGGTGAACATACAGATTACAATGAAGGTCTAGTATTGCCAGCTTCTATTGAAAAGGGTATTTACTTTGCCGTATCCGAAAACAATGATGATACCGTTCGTATAGAGACCTTTTTAACTCAGCCAGAGAAAATTGTATTCCAAATAAATGGCGAGCATCAAAAATTTGAATCTTTTTGGGGCAACTATTTTAAAGCTATTATTGAAATTCTAGTTGCTAAAAACTATCCTTTAAAAGGAATGGATTGTGTTTTTGGTGGCGACATTCCTATTGGATCGGGTCTCTCTTCTTCTGCCGCATTATGTTGTGGTTTTATTTACGCCCTTACTAAAGTATCAGGAAAAGAGATTTCAAGAGAAGAAATTGCTTTAATCGCACAGGAAGCCGAACATAAAATCGGACTCAACTGCGGATTAATGGATCAATATGCCGTGCTCTTTGGCAAAAAGGGAAATGCATTTTTCTTAGACTGTAAAGATTTGAGTCACACCTACATTCCCATTAATTTAGAGGGTTATAGCTGGGTGTTAGTGAATTCTAATATAAAACACAACTTAGCAGTTGATTCTGAATACAACAAGCGCGGTATTTCTTGTGAGAATATCGTTAAAGAAGTACAGAAATATAGACCTGAAATTACCTCGTTACGCGACGTTACACTTGAAGATGTAAAAAAAGTCTCTACTGTAGCCGATGCAACAGACTGTAAACGTGCAAAATATATTATCGAAGAAAATGACCGTGTTCGCAAAATGATTAAGGCATTGACCAACGGTAATGCAGAAGAAGTCGGTAATGTACTTAGGCAGGGTCATTGGGCAATGTCTACCCAATACGAAATAACCACCAGCGAGTTAGATGCTTTGGTTAAAATTGGCGAAAATTTAGATGGTGTATTAGGTTCAAACTATGCTTTAAATAAACCCATGTCAGATGGTGCGGCTTTGGCGGCTGTACCATAAATCTAATGTTAACAGAAAAACTAGATGTAAGCATACATTCAATGCTAAAACAGTATAAAGAGCAAACTGGTATCGATGCCGAATATTACCATTTGGCGATTGATGACGGAGTTAAAATATTTGAATAACTACTCCAAAATTTTCCATAAAAAAAGTCCGTGTTTCGCAACACGGACTTTTAAGTTTTATAAAGATGCTATTTATTTAGAACCCCATTCCTTTAATGAATCATTATTCATTTTAATATAATCATTGTTACCAGCGGCAGTTGCACCTATTAATGATTTTTTAGCAGCCTCGATCGCTCCTTTTTTATCACCAGCTTTCGCTAATATTAAAGACTGCTGTCTTAGTTGCCAGAATGCAGGCTTTTCGGTCATAGACATTGCTTTGTCCATCCATTCCTTGGCTTTGGCAATATCTTTTCCTTCGCTAGAATAGTACACAGCAGCTGCGTAGTAATCTTGAGCAGTTGGTCCGTTTAAGGCCTTGTCAATACTACTCATTACCGTAGCGTCCGTTGATACAGTAAAAGGGATTGCTATATACGTGTTCTCCCACATGATACCAATATTGGCTCCGTTACTGGTAACATCGTCAATAGAAATTGTAAAGGTTTCAATAGGCATTTCTACAGGATATACAGG
>JANQUX010000351.1 GCA_030730545.1 Maribacter sp.
AGTTGGCATAATATTTGTAATATATATTAAAGTTTAATAAAACACCTTTCAAATTTAAAATTATGATGTTACTTTCAATTATAATACCAGCACTTATCGTTATAGCAACAATTGCTTTTACTTCAAAAAACGAAAAAAAAGTACGTCCAATTAAAGTGCCGGTAGACAAGCGTAAGTTTTAATTTTTTATCCCTGGCTGCTTAATAGTATAGTTACTTTTAGCCTTAGCCTCATCTACTTGTCTTTTAACATCTGCCAATAATGCTTTGGAATCATAAATGATTCCATCTTTGACGGTATATTTTACGCCACCAACACGAACCACCTCATTATCATCGGTCAGTTTTATAGCTCCTGTACCATAGAGTACTTTGAAATTTTGAAGCGGATTTTCCTCAACAATGACGAAGTCTGCCAATTTGCCTATTGTCACCGAACCTAATTTGTCATCCATTCCTAATGCTTCAGCTCCATTTAAGGTTGCAGATTGTATAATTTCTAAAGGATGAAATCCTGCTTCACGCATAAGTTCTAATTCTCGTATATACGCAAAGCCGTACAGTTGGAAAATGAATCCAGAATCTGATCCCGTGGTTACTCTACCACCTCTATTTTTATATTCATTGATAAAGGTCATCCATAGTTTATAATTATTTCTCCAGGCAACTTCTTGCTCTGTACCCCAATCATGCCAATAAGAACCATGAGATACCTTGCTTGGTTGATAGAATTCCCATAAAGAAGGCAATGTATAATCTTCATGCCATTCAGCTCGTCTAGCACGCTGCAAATCTCTACTAGCTTCATAAATGTTGAAAGTTGGATCCATCGTAAAATCCAATGCTAATAATTCATTCATAACATTATTCCAATGTTCAGAATAAGGCTCTGCGGCTTGTGCCCATAATTTACCGGCATTCTCAAAACGGTGTTGTTCGTTTTGGTAGTTGTAGTCCAACGGAAAATCTTGTACGGTTCTATCATCGAACAAAGCTTCAGGTAAACCATACCAGTGTTCCATTGAGGTAAGACCTGCTCTGGCGGAATGCAGAACATTCCAACGGGCAACGCTCATTTGTGCATGGTGGCAGGCAGAGCCTAGACCTAATTTTTTATTTTCATCAAGTGCTGCGGCCATGATCGCCGGTTCGGCTCCGAAGAATTTAATACCATCTGCTCCTTTTTTTGCATTGGCACGAACCCATTCTCTCGCTTGCTCGGGAGTAGAAATCGGAATATCGTTTAGCGGATTGAATGATTTACTTGTTTGCCCAAATGCAGTGTAGGAGATAATTCGTGGTGCTATGATTTCGTTTTTCTCACTCTTGTGCTTTAGATCTAATGTAAAATCAATACCCCTGCCTGCAACTTCGCGAACAGTGGTAACACCATGTGCCATCCAAAGTTTAAATACATAATCTGGATCTGCACCTTGGGCATCGCCACCAATATGAGTGTGCATATCTATAAACCCAGGCATTAAATACATGCCGGTACAGTCCAATTCTTTACCACCCGCTTTTAATTGCGGTCTTTTTGAATCATCAATGGCAACCCCAGGATAGCCCACAACTGAAATTTCTTTAATAACATTATTCTCAACTACAATATCAATGGGGCCTTGTGGTGGTGCTCCATTACCGTTAATGAGCATAACGCCCCTAATTATTAATTGTGAATGTGGACCATCGCCTTGCAATGATTGGGCATTGACCGTAAGCATGACAGAGAAGGTCATTGCTGTCGCAAGAAGTAATTTACGTAACATAAAGTGGTTGTTTGAGTTAGTTACCTTAAATATAGATAAAGCAATAGAAATTATAGTAACTGTTAACCAACTTTAAAATTGGAATAATGATTTTAGTATTGAAGAGAGGTATTCTTTAAGCTACAGGAGATAATTGTTGCTTAATTTCTTGAAACTTTATGATGTAATTAGTTCCCTTTTTAGAATTGTCACGTTTTATGGTTCCTCTTAATTGACGTGTAAGGTTATGAATTAATTTTAGCCCTAAAGATTTTGTGTTTTTATGGTTGATCGTTTCCGGAAAACCTATTCCGTTATCACCAATCTCTAATATATAACAGCGCTCTTTTTCTAAATCTTTCTGAAGTTTGATGCTTATTGCGCCATTATTGTCGCCTTCAATTCCGTATTTCAGAGCATTCGTTAATGTTTCGTTTATCAATAATCCTAAAGGTATCGCTGTGTCTATGCCTAGTTTAATATCAGGAATATCTAATAACAAATCTACATTGTTATCATTTCCTTTTATTGAACGAATTAAATACTCTCCCAATTCTTGTACGTAAGATTTGTACTCAATATGGCTAATATCATTACGCATGTACAACATTTCGTGAACCATGGCCATCGCAATAACTCTATTCTGAGTACCCTTCAAAAGCCCTCTCATAGGTCCTGCTTCAATATTTCGCGATTGTAGACTTAATAGACTAGAAACGGTTTGTAAATTATTCTTTACCCTATGATGTACCTCTTTTAAAAGATTTTGTTTTTCGCTTACCTGTATCGCCAAATATTTCTTTGAGCTGTACATAGCATTGTAAGTCTTTAACAGTGTTTTTACTAAAGTATTACCTAAAATAAATACTGAAAATAAAACAGAAACTAGACTAAATATAGCACTAGAGCTCTCTGGAACTACGTTTTCTGTAAGACTAAACTCGGGTATCGATTGTGAAAAAACTAAAAGTATGAGTACTACAATGATATTCAGATAGACTCTACCATATCGCGTACTTGTAATGAAACCACCAACGGCTATAAGAGGTATCATAAATATGAACGGACTATGAATGCCGCCACTATATAAGGTTACGATTACTGCACATATCAATCCGAAAATTGATGAAATATTAAATGTTGGTAAAATGTTCTTATGAACTTTGAAATACAGTAGATTGATGATGTTTAATAATGCAAAGCCAAATAGCACAAACGGAATGACCTGGGTAATATTCAGAACAAAATAACACAATGCTCCAAAAAGGACCGAGATGATACTTGTGGTATAATTTACCCTTAAGAAAAGTTTGGTTTTATCCTGAAGACGTTCTTTGTCAATGGTAAATCCGGGCATAGAAATTATTTATGTACTAGTAAACATACAAATTACGTAATGTAAATCTAATTATGTTTTTATCATTATACTAGTGTTTTTTACTTTAGTATAATAAAACCCATGTTTATTTTTCTGAATTACATATTTTTTTTGCCTAAATATTGGTTAAAAAAATGAAATCAATTGTTTAAGTTCAATTTGTTTGCATTTTTATAGGAATTGGGAATTTTAATAGTTTCGGTATATTCTGTTAAGCTTTAGCATATTAAATTTAGGTAACTGAAAAAGGCATCCAATTTTAGGATGCCTTTTTAAATACTTATGCCGACTTTGTTATTCTTGAGTCAACACCCAAGATCCATTTTGTAAAAGTGGCTCTGCTTGTTTAAACTTTACCGTTTTACTCTCGCCGCTCATTACATTTTTAATGGTAACGCGTTCATTACGACCAATTTTTGGCTGTTCTCTAGTAATAGTTTCAGTTACTGAAGGTCGTTCAGCTTGATTTTGACTAACCGCTCTGCTACGTGCCGCCATTTCATCGCTATTCGGAATTTCCTCTTTAGAAGTCTGTAAATTTTCTTTACGTTGAACGTTTCTTTCCTCTTGTATCGCATTCGGGTTTTCAGAAGGTAGTTCTCCTTTGAACAAGAAAGAAACAACATCTTTATTCACCTTTTCGATCATTGATTTAAAAAGTTCAAATGCTTCGAACTTATAAATTAATAAAGGGTCTTTTTGTTCGTGAACGGCTAATTGAACCGATTGTTTCATTTCATCCATTTTACGTAAATGTTTTTTCCATGATTCATCTACAATAGCTAATGTGATGTTTTTTTCGAAATCTGTAATTAACGATTTTCCTTCTGATTCGTATGCTTTTGTTAAATTCGTAACCACATTTAAGG
>JANQUX010000352.1 GCA_030730545.1 Maribacter sp.
TCTAAAAATCGCTGTTGGTGCCCACTGGTGGGTTCCGTATAATCTACTTTATCATGTAGCTCATTAAAAAGCTGTTCTATGCTATCTTTCTTCATTAGACCGCGAGTATTAATTTTTTTCTAAGACTTTCTTTAGCTCGTGAAACAGTAGTTCTGCAATTGGCATAACTAATGTTCATGATTTCGCTGATTTCATCATAATCGAACCCTTCGATTAGATGTAAGGTCAAAGAAATTCTGTAATTGTCTTTTAAATCTTTCATGGTTTCCATCACTTTTTGAGCCTTTAGTTCTGTAAACACATGGTCAGATGCAATTCCGTCATTATCCTCGACCTTGTACAATACTTCATCTAAAGCAACTTCATTCTTTTTCTGTTGCTTTCTATATTGATGTATGCTGTTGTTAATAACAATGCGTTTCAACCAGGATCCAAAAGTGACTTCCCCTTTAAAAGTATGCAGTTTCGTAAATGCGCTTAAAAACGATTCTTGCATAATGTCTTCTGCTTGGGCAGTGTCTTTTACGATTCTGAGAGATGTATTGAACATAGCCTTGTAATACCTATTGTACACTTCTAGCTGTGCACTCTGTTTACCGGCCATGCACAATTGCACTAGCTCATCAATATGTTCTCTTTGTTGGCTCAAAAAGTGATTGGTTTTATTGAAAGATGATTCAATTTACGGTTTGTTACAGTTTGGTAAAATTTATATTAAAAATTCTTTACTTTTTAAGGAGCATTTAATTTCTAAAGAGACTTTTTGTTTATGTTTTATGGGCTTGTACTGAGGTAGTCTACTTAAATGCTATCTTATTTTTAAACGAATTAATTCACTTGGCACAAGAATTGAAATACCTTTGTGTACTTAAAAGTGCAAAAGCGGTAGTATCCTTATTTATAGTGCTTCTACAGCATTAATGTATAATTTATAAAAATAAAATTCTGTTTGTTTAATGACAGAATGACCGATATATGAGTATGGGAGATTCTAAATTTTCAAATTTTGACAATATGTCCTTACAGGGAATCGATCAAGATTCTGAGCTTATTCCACTATTGACCCCCGAAGATGAGGAGCAAATGAATAGTGAGACTTTGCCAGAAACTTTACCGATATTGCCTTTAAGAAATACGGTACTTTTTCCTGGTGTAGTAATTCCGATTACTGCTGGTAGAGATAAAAGTATTCGTTTAATAAAAGATGCTAATAATGGCTCTAAAGTCATCGGTGTTGTTTCTCAAAAAAACGAAGAAACCGAAAACCCCGATGTGCAAGATATCAATACCTTAGGTACGGTTGCAAAAATATTACGCGTGCTTCAAATGCCCGATGGTAATACAACGGTCATCATTCAAGGTAAAAAACGTTTTGAGATTGCCGAAGTTTTGACTAAAAAGCCATATTTAACCGCTACGGTTAGAGAGACCGAAGAAATTAGACCAGAAAAGAACGATAAAGAGTTCTCTGCCATTATAGAATCTATCAAAGAATTGGCATTGAAGATTATTAGAGATAATCCGAACATTCCGAGTGAGGCATCTTTTGCTATCAAGAATATTCAAAGCGATTCATTTCTAATCAACTTTGTATCGTCTAATCTTAATTTAGATGTAAAGGCGAAACAAGAGTTATTAGAGATAAGTAGTTTGCAAGAACGTGCATTGGCAACATTGAAATACATGAATGTTGAAATGCAGAAGTTAGAGCTTAAAAACGATATTCAGTCGAAGGTTAGAAATGACTTAGACCAGCAGCAAAGAGAGTACTTTTTACACCAACAAATGAAAACCATTCAAGAAGAATTGGGTGGTGTTTCTTATGATGAGGAGTTAGAGGAGATGAAAATCAAGTCTAAAAAGAAAAAGTGGGGCAAAAAAGTAAAAGAGCATTTTGAAAAGGAGTTATCTAAAATGAAGCGTATGAATCCGCAAGTGGCGGAATATTCTATCCAAAGAAATTATTTGGATCTTATGCTAGATTTACCTTGGAAAGAATTTTCGAAAGATAAGTTCGATTTAAAACGTGCACAGCGAATTTTAGATCGTGACCATTATGGTTTAGAAGATGTAAAGAAAAGAATCATAGAGTATCTCGCGGTATTAAAACTGCGTAATGATATGAAATCGCCGATCTTATGTCTGTACGGACCTCCAGGAGTTGGTAAAACTTCTTTGGGTAAATCTGTAGCAGAAGCATTGGGTAGAGAATATGTAAGAATGTCTTTAGGTGGTTTACGTGATGAAGCTGAGATTAGAGGGCACCGCAAGACATACATTGGTGCTATGCCCGGTAGAATTATTCAAAGTCTAAAAAAGGCAGGTACATCGAACCCTGTATTTATTTTAGATGAGATAGATAAATTATCTAATAGTAATCAAGGCGATCCATCTTCTGCAATGTTAGAGGTGTTGGATCCGGAGCAGAATAGCGATTTTCACGATAATTTTTTAGAGTTGGGTTATGACCTTTCTAAAGTAATGTTCGTAGCTACCGCTAATAATTTAGGTAGTATTCAGCCAGCTCTTAGAGATCGTATGGAGATTATTCATGTTAGTGGTTATACCATTGAGGAGAAAGTAGAAATTGCTAAAAAACATTTACTACCTAAGCAATTGACCGAGCATGGTTTAAATGCAAGTCATTTGAAAATCGGTAAACCGCAATTAGAGAAAATTGTTGAAGGGTATACCCGCGAATCTGGAGTGCGTTCTTTAGAAAAGCAAATTGCAAAAATGGTACGTTACGCGGCTAAGTCTATCGCCACAGAAGAAGAATATGAGATAAAGGTTAGTAATGAGATTATTATAGAAGTATTGGGTGCACCAAAAATGGAGCGCGATAAATATGAAAATAATGAAGTTGCAGGTGTAGTAACAGGTCTTGCTTGGACCAGTGTTGGGGGTGATATTTTGTTTATAGAATCTATACTTTCAAAAGGTAAAGGAGCTATGACGATTACCGGTAACCTTGGTAAAGTGATGAAAGAGTCTGCTACCATTGCCATGGAATATATTAAATCTAATGCCGAACATTTTGGAATCGACCCAGAAGTTTTTGAAAAGTATAATGTACATATTCACGTGCCAGAAGGTGCAACGCCTAAAGATGGTCCGAGTGCAGGTGTAACCATGTTAACTTCTTTAGTTTCTTTGTTTACTCAAAAACGTATTAAAAAGAGCTTGGCGATGACAGGCGAAATAACCTTACGAGGAAAAGTATTGCCTGTTGGCGGAATAAAAGAAAAGATTCTTGCTGCGAAAAGAGCAAAAATTAAAGAGATAATTCTTTGTGCAGATAATGAGCGAGATATCAAAGAAATAAAAGAATCTTACTTAAAAGGATTGACGTTTCATTACGTAAAAGAAATGTCTGAAGTAATTGATATTGCAATTACCGATGTCAAAGTAAAAAACGCGAAAGAGTTGTAATACAGCTTTTCTTTATATTTTTGGAACAATGAAAAAAATCACTATCGCAATTGACGGATTCTCTTCTACGGGAAAAAGCACTTTGGCTAAGCAGTTGGCTAAAAAGCTAGAATATGTTTATGTAGATACTGGGGCAATGTATCGTGCAGTTACATTGTTCGCCATGAAGTCCGGTTTTGTTGAAGCGGGTGAAGTTGATGAAGATGCATTGGTGAAATCATTAGGCGATATTGAACTGAACTTTATTTTTAATTCAGGCTTAGGGTATGCCGAAATGTATTTGAATGGTGAAAATGTAGAGAAGGAAATTAGAACCATGCCTATTTCAAAAAATGTAAGTCAGGTTTCTGTTATAGCAGCTGTTCGAGAGAAATTGGTAGCTATGCAACAAGCCATGGGTGTGGATAAAGGTCTAGTTATGGACGGTAGAGATATCGGTACCGTGGTTTTTCCTGATGCTGAGCTTAAAATTTTCATGACCGCTTCACCAGAGAAACGTGCAGTAAGAAGATATAAAGAATTGTTGGATAGGGGAGAAGATGTAGTTTATGCCGATATTTTAGAAAATGTAGAAAAACGAGATTATATAGATAGTAACCGTGCAATTTCACCTTTAAAAAGAGCAGATGATGCTATTGAGTTTGATAATAGTGATTTAGGACTAGAAGATCAGTTTCAAAGAATCTATGAACACTCGCTTCGGGTTATTGAAAAACATCAAGCATAAAAAAAGAGGTTAGCAAAGCTAACCTCTTTTTATTTATATAGTATCGATACTATTTATTTGGAATAACCAATACTTGATCTGGATGAATAACATCTGGATTTTTCAAGATACCAGTGTTCGCTTCGAATATAGCTTTGTATTTCATTGCATCACCATAGTAGTGCTTAGCTATTTTGCTTAAAGACTCACCACCTTTAACAACGTGTCTGTGATATACAGAATCGTCTTCAACAGTTATATTAGCTTTAATATCAGAAGGGCTTTCACCACCTAATTGCTTTATTTTATCCCACATTAGGCCTTTCTCGTAAGGAGTTTTTGCTTGTCCTTTAATTTTAAGAACATCACCTTCAACGGTTACATTTCCGTCTTTTATACCTAATTGCTCACCAAGATCTAACAAACCTTGATATTTTGCCTTAACACTCATAATTTTACTTTTTTTAATGGTTATTATAATACTTCTAAGATAAGCATATTTAAGATATTTAATTCTAAAATCATGCCAAATTCATTAAATGAACGCGTAATACTTTGTTGTGTTGCCTAATCTAAATAAAATGATTATTTTTGCACACCTTTTTTGCAAGGAAGTCAAGAGAAAAAGGGTTAGATAAAAAAATAAATGTAACAACTTTCATAGTCGTTGCCTAAGTCTTGATAAGGTTATGGAATACAAACTATTAATCAGCAAATGGCTGAAGAAAAAACAAACGCAGAGGTAGAAGCTACTACTGAAGCAACACAACAAGCTGTTGAAACTCCACAGCAAGATCCACAAGAATTTTTAGAAAGTTTCAATTGGGAAAAATACGAGCAAGGAATTGAGCGTGTTGATGATTCTAAATTGAAGGAATTTGAAAAATTAGTGGCTGAAAATTTCGTTGACACCGCAGATGCTGAGGTTGTTGAAGGAACTGTAGTTTATATTACTGATAGAGAAGCTATTATTGATATCAACGCAAAATCTGAAGGTGTAATTTCTTTAAACGAATTTCGTTACAACCCAGGTTTAAAAGTTGGTGACAAAGTAGAGGTTTTGATCGATATTCGTGAGGATAAAAGTGGTCAATTAGTTTTGTCTCACAGAAAAGCAAGAACTATCATGGCATGGGATCGTGTTAACGCGGCTCATGACAAAGAAGAAATCGTTAGTGGTTTTGTTAAATGCAGAACTAAAGGTGGTATGATCGTTGATGTTTTCGGAATTGAGGCATTCTTGCCAGGTTCTCAAATTGACGTGAAGCCAATTCGCGACTACGATCAGTATGTAAATAAAACAATGGAATTCAAGGTTGTAAAAATCAACCACGAATTTAAAAACGTTGTTGTTTCTCATAAAGCGCTTATTGAAGCAGATATTGAAGAGCAGAAGAAAGAAATCATTAGCCAATTAGAAAAAGGACAAGTATTAGAAGGTGTTGTTAAAAACATTACTTCTTATGGTGTGTTTATTGATCTTGGTGGTGTTGATGGTTTAGTTCACATTACTGACCTTTCTTGGAGCAGAATCAACCACCCGAACGAGGTTGTTGAATTGGACCAGAAATTAAATGTTGTAATTCTTGATTTTGATGAAAACAAATCTAGAATTCAATTAGGTCTTAAGCAATTAGAGAAGCACCCTTGGGAAGCTTTATCTGATGAAATTAAGATTGGTGATAAAGTAAAAGGTAAAGTAGTTGTTATAGCTGATTACGGCGCATTCATCGAAGTTGTTGAAGGTGTTGAAGGTCTAATTCACGTTTCTGAAATGTCTTGGTCTACGCACTTGCGTTCTGCTCAAGATTTCGTAAAAGTTGGTGATGAGGTTGAAGCAGTTGTATTGACATTGGATCGTGAAGATCGTAAAATGTCTCTTGGTATCAAGCAATTGACTCCAGATCCTTGGACTGATATTACTACTAAATACCCTGTAGGTTCTAAGCATAAAGGTATTGTAAGAAACTTTACAAACTTTGGTGTTTTTGTTGAACTAGAAGAAGGTATCGATGGTTTAATTTATATCTCTGATCTTTCTTGGACTAAGAAAATCAAGCATCCATCTGAGTTTACCAATGTTGGTGATACGTTAGAGATAGAGGTCTTAGAATTAGATGTTGATGGTCGTAAGTTAAGCTTAGGTCATAAACAAACTACTGAAAACCCTTGGGATAAATATGAAACTGAATTCGCTTTGGGTACAGTTCATACAGCTACCATTTCTGATGAAGTTGATAAAGGTGCAACAATTGAATTTAACGAAGATATTACCGCATTCATTCCTCAACGTCATTTAGAGAAAGAAGATGGTAAAAAACTAGGTAAAGGCGATGAAGCTGAATTCAAGATTATTGAGTTCAATAAAGACTTCAAACGTGTAGTAGCTAGCCATACTGCTATTTTCCGTGAAGAAGAGCAACGTAATGTAAAAGCGGCTGTCAAAAGGCAATCAGCTAGCACAGAAGAAGCTAAGCCTACATTAGGTGATGCTAACGATGCACTACAAGCGTTGAAAGACAAGATGGAAGCTGATTCTAAGAAGAAGTAATTTCATAGTATAGATTCTGAATAAGAATCAAATGTAAAAGCCCGGATAATTATCCGGGCTTTTTTTATATCCATACTATCAGTTCCTATTAGGGTTCCAACAAAATGAATTACTAATGGAGATTTTATATTTAGAAGTTAAAATTCCTTCTATAAAAGTTAATTTTTTGAGTTTTAGTGTCAATGGTTAGCTTAGTATACCTTCTTCTTTACAAACCAGATATCTTCTAAACTTAAGTTTAAGGTAACCAGATGATATTTCTCTTTAATAAGTACATTCTGTAATAATCCCTTAGAGCCATAACTGTAAGAAAGGTTGATCATAGAGTGGCTACCTCTACTTGCTGGTATTCCGATACCTGCCGTTAAGTTATAACCTTCTATTTTTTTATCGCCTATTGCTAAATAGCCGTTATCATAATTGTAACCTAATCTATAGCTAATTCGTTGACCGTATTTATAACTAGTGGGGTCTTTAAGGTATTCTAAACCAAACGCGTAAATGTCTTGGTCTTGATAGCTACCTATGTTTTCAGATTGATCAGTATCTGTCCAAAAGTTTTTCTTATAATCTGCACTAAAGGTCAACGCTTCAATTGGTTTTATACTCATACCAAAGCCAAGCTCTAATGGAAGTTTAAAATCAGAAACATTATCAGAACTTTCGTCTTCAACAGTAATTTCAGTTCCTAATAAAGTTTTATTAACTGACCTTTTTAAACTGCCGTTTAAGCTAGTAGGCAGCTGAACCGTACTACCAATGGTTATATTATCATTGACATCAAACTGTAGTCCGAAACCTAATCTCGCACCGCTATAATTAGTTTTTTCTGTAGACTCGAAATTAGAAGAACTATAACTAAAAGATTCGGTTTCATCAATGCTTCCAAATAGAAACGACGCACTTAATCCTAATCTCAATTTTGGAATAACTGAATATCCAACATTCAGTTTAATATCATTTAGCCCGCCCAGTCCGGTAATATTACTTTCAAAAGTTTCTGTAGAACCTTCAATATTAGTGTTTACACCTAGTAATGAATACCCAACATCGCTATAAGGTATCATGGTTATACCGGCACCTAAATTATCGGTAATTCTAAATCCGAAGGCTATATTAGAAAAGTTAACGGTCGATTTTTCTTCAGATGTAGAAGTATTGCTATAGTTATTGAATTCGCCTGTTACACCGATATCATATAAAAAAGTATGTTGAGGTATTAAAGCATAGTTTGCGGGGTTGAGGTTATTAAGTTCATATGGCGATTTTATACCGATACCACTATAACCTAGACTATTAAATTTACCAATGCTGGTTTGATTTATTACTCCGAGTCCGTATAAAGAATAAGGTGAGCTTGTTAACGCTTCAGACTGGGCAGAAGCTAGTTGACATGCTGATACTATTCCTATTGTAAAAAATATAATTTGGTTAATCTTCATCGTATATACCGTATGTTAATTCTAAAATTGTTTCGTTTTCTCCATTTCCATTTCCACTCATAATAAATCGATCGACCGAAGAATTATAGTCAATCGGTAGAAGGATCAACGCATCATCTATGTCTCTATCTTTTAGCTGCAGTTCTTCTAAAAAGTAGGCTAGTGATATTTCATAATAGATATCATTGAATTCTTGGTTTTCTCTGTTAAGTATGGCATAATACGTTGAGGTTAGTGTTTCTACTAGTTCATTATTTTGATCAACCACGTAAACGGCAAGCGTATCTCTTAGCTTTAAATTGTTGTTATAAGATTGGGCAACCGGTTTAATTTTTAAAACTCCGTCTAATATGGTGCCGTTGCCTGGTATATCGTACAGACTACCAATATGTGGAAATTGAATTCGCATGGCAATTCCGATTCCCGATTCAATATAGCTTTGGTTGTTAGAATCTGAACTAGCAAGATTGGTCTTGCTATCTGTCAAAGATTGTAATGGGGTAATGGGGTCGTCAGCGATAATTTTATTAAAAAATGGTAGGGGAGAAGTGGCGGCATTTATTTGAACATCAATATATTCTTGAATATTATCATCGGCAGTATCTGTGCTAAAATACAAGCGCATATAGGTGTTTTCAGAAGATTTAGAAAAACCAATAATAGAACCGTTATCAGTTTCGTCTGGTAGAATACCGATACCTTTAAAATAATCTCTGTACTCGTCAGAGTTTACAATATTCTTTTCTTGAAGTTGGGTAAATACATCAGACCCAAAATCGTCTATCAACTTAATAGTAATTGAATCGCCCGCTAGAGGTCTTGGGTAATATTCAAGTATGCCAAGGTCAGCTTCTTCATAACCAATACTGCTGGTATTGTAGAAATAATCATCGCTAATTGGTTTTAAATTTTCATTTATTTTTTTAATGTGGATGGTATTTTTCTGTAATGTGTCATTATAATAATACTGGTCGTAACCTAACACCATAACAAGGCTGTCAAATTTGGCATCGCTATCAATAGTGTAAGATGCAGGTAAAAATTGCATGTAGCTAGATGCTGTTATAGTGCCAAAAACGGTATCGGTATATTTTCCGGTGAGTATTCGTGTAGATACAGATGTAGCGATACTATCAAACTTCATCGTAGAAGTGCTAACTGTCAACGTATCTATCAATAAAAGTCGAATAGTACTATTTGTAAAAGTTTCACCGGCAACAAATTCTGAATCATTATAAATGTCATCACTGCAAGAAACTGCGATTATCGTAAAGACACCACCGAACATAATCATGTAGAACACACGTATTTTATTTAAGAACACCTTCATTTAGAATTTAATTTTTATCAAAGCTAAATGCCAGTCTTGGTTGTAAAAACCCGAATAGACGAATCGTGTATGTTAAGGGATGAACACTGTTATTTGAACTATCAAAGAAAAGTTCGTGTTGGTAGATGAAATTTTGGGTTTGGTATGTTAAAAACCAATTTTAATCTATTGTGTTTTTTTGAACCCTAAGGCCTCTAGTAGATTTGAACTCGAATACAACGAAACTTAAAACAAAAAATGATGAATAAAAGAAAATGGTATGTGTACAAGATTACTGGTATGCTGATTATGGCTATGGTATTTACGAGCTGTTCAAGTGAAGATGAAGATGATGATTTAGGTAACTGGGTAGATAAATCTGTTTTCGATGGTAGTGCGAGAAGTAGTATATCTGGTTTTACAATTAACAATGTCGGTTACATGGGGGTTGGTTACGATGGTGACGATTATCTATCCTCGTTTTGGGCATATGATATTGAGGGTGATTATTGGTCACAGAAAGCAGATTTCCCCGGGGTGGCCAGAAATGCTGCGGTAGGTTTTGAGGTTGATGGTGTCGGTTACATTGGCTCTGGCTATGATGGTGTAGATGAGTTGACAGATTTTTACAAGTATAATACAGCCTCTAATACATGGACTGAAATTGCACCGTTGCCAACGGCAAGAAGAAATGCTGTAGGCTTTGGCGTAAATAGCTTTGGCTATGTAGGTACTGGTTATGACGGTGAAAACGATAGAAAAGATTTCTGGAAGTATAACCCGGTAAACGATACATGGACAGAGTTAGTAGGCTTCGGTGGAAATAAAAGAAGATCTGCCACAACATTCACTATTAATGATCAGGTGTACTTAGGTACAGGAGTGTCTAATGGTGTATACCTAGATGATTTTTGGGTTTTTGATCCTACCACAGAAAGCTGGACAAAGAAGTTAGATTTGGACGAAGAAGATGAATACGCTATACAACGAAGCAATGCAGTTGGTTTTACCGTAAACGGATACGGTTATATCGCTTGTGGAGAGCTTAGTGGTGCTACTAATACTGTTTGGGAATACGACCCGATTACAGATGAATGGGAACAAAAGACTTCTTTTGAAGGAGCAACGCGACAAGATGCAATAGCTTTTTCAAATGGCAGTCGGGTATTTATAGGTATGGGTAGAACGGGTACATTATACCTAGATGATTTAGATGAATTCTTTCCTCAAGATGAGTATGAGGAGGAAGATTAATTTTTCATAGTGAGTGCAATTGTTAATTTTTTGGGTCAATCTGTGTAGATTGGCCCATTTTTAAACATTTATTTATGATTTCGACTGCAAAATTTTGGGTATTTATTGTTCTATTTTTGGCACTTGTGTTGGGTTATTCAATTTATAATCAAACATTCACTAATGAAACTCAAAGTTTTCATAGTCAGGTGGTCAATCTAAATGATGGTTATGGTTATCAGATTATGAGAGGAGAAAAAATACTGATTTTACAAGAGTTCATACCGGGTTTTCCTGGTAAACAAAAGTTTGCCACCGAGGCTCAAGCCCTAAAAACAGCAGACCTTGTTATATCAAAAATAGAAGCAGGTAAGTCTCCCGTTTTAAAATTGTCAGATTTGATAGAAAACAATATTTCAACTGGGGCAGTACACTAGTTTCCATATGAGAATAAGTTTAAAAAATAGAGTTCAGATAGTTGTTCATATGAGTATATGGATATTGTTATACGGACTCGCTTTTTACCCGATCTTAAATAACGAGAGACCTATACCGTCAGATGTTTTACCTAAGCTGATTGTTATTCTAGTTCTTTTCTATTTTAACTACTTCTATTTAGTACCAGAGTATTTATTGAAGAAAAGTGTATTGATTTATCTCTTTGTTTCAATCGGGTTATTGATTATTGCTGTAGCGGGACTCAACCATTTTTATGAGCCTAAACTACAAGAAGATTTTTTTTTAGAAAGAGAGCCACCAAGAGGGTTTGGGTATATGCCTATTTATAGGTCGTTCGTAAACTTAGGCATACCCTATGTTATAAGTGCAATTTTAAGAATGTATGTAGAATGGAAGCGTAACGAGAACTTACGATTGTCTGTTGAAAAGGAAAATATTAAATCAGAGTTGCAATTTTTAAAGGCACAGTTAAATCCGCATTTTTTATTCAATTCGTTAAATACGATTTATGCCCTTTCTGTAAAAAAATCACCAGATACCTCTGACGCCATAGTTGATTTATCTGAATTAATGCGCTACATGATTTATGAGGCAGATAAAGATTTAGTGCCATTAAATAAAGAGTTAGACTATATAAAAAGTTACATACAGTTACAACGTCTACGTTTATCTGATAGCGAAAACGTATCATTAAAAATTACAGGTGAAGATAGAGGTAGGGCTATACCGCCATTATTGTTTATCTCATTTATAGAAAATGCATTTAAATATGGCACAGATTACAAAGGTAAAACCTACGTTAAAATTACATTGATTATTACAGATGCTTCTATTTATTTGAATGTGAGAAATAAAATTGGAATTTTTAGAGAACCAACCAAAAACTCGGGCATCGGACTCCAGAATATTAGAAACCAATTAAAATTGATTTATCCGGAGTTGCATAATTTAGAAGTAGTAAATGATGGCAAAGATTATGAAGTTTCATTAACTATTTATCAAAAACAAGCGAAACCATGAGGTGTATAATAATTGATGACGAGCCATTGGCAATAGAAATACTTTCAAGCTACTGCCAAAAATTAGATTTTATCGATTTGGTAAAGACATATACCAACCCTTTAGATGCGATAAGTGAAATAAAAGAGAAGAAAATCGATTTAATTTTTTGCGATATCGAAATGCCCCAAATTAACGGAATCGATTTTATGGGTACGCTAGATAACAAGCCATTTTTCATATTTACAACAGCCTATTCTCAATATGCCGTTGACGGTTTTGAATTGAACGCTGTAGATTATTTAGTAAAACCGATACCGTATCACCGTTTTATTAAGTCGGTATCAAGAGTTCAAGATTTAATTTCTAAAAAACAAAAAACTATCATGGAAGCAAACGTATTCTCATCGACCGGAGATAATTCAGTAGATAAAAAGTTCATTTTTGTAAAGGCAGAATACGAAAGTATTAAAATCGATTTAGACCAAATTGAATATGTACAAGGTTTAAAAGATTATTTAAAAATACATATTTGTAATACCAACAAAACCATTCTCACGCTCATGAGTTTTAAAGAAATTATGAGTAAGTTACCTTCAAATCAATTTCTTAGAGTACATAAATCTTACATAGTAAATGTAAATTTCATTAAAACAGTACAGCGTAATAGAATAGTTATAAACGATATGCGCATACCAATTGGTGAAAGTCATAAAGAAGCATTTTTCTCTATATTGGGTTTATAGTAGATACTTTAGAATACAATAATTGAGTATTTCAAAATCACTTCTTACTTATGCTATCAAAGTTTAAATAGAATTATCTATTTTTGTTTAGCTAAAAGCACGGGTGCCTATTATGAGTCAAAAAGTTTTACTCTCTTCTAAAGAAATAAATATCATCCTGCATCGATTGGCTTGTCAGCTTCTTGAAACCCATTTAAGTTTTGAAAATACTGTTTTAATAGGTATTCAGCCTAGGGGTAAGTTTCTTGCCCAGCGCCTGACCAAAATTCTTAAAGAAGAATATAAAGTAAAGCATATAGACCTTGGTTACTTGGATATCACTTTTTATCGTGATGATTTTAGACGGGGAGACAAAACTTTAGAAGCCACAAAAACAAAAATAGATTTCTTGGTAGAAGATAAGAATGTGGTCTTAATTGACGATGTTCTATATACCGGTCGAAGTATTAATGCGGCATTAACAGCTTTACAATCTTTCGGCAGACCAAAAGATGTTGAACTATTGTGTTTAATAGATCGCAGATTTAGCAGACATTTACCTATACAGCCTAACTATAGAGGTCGTCAAGTAGATGCCATAAACGATGAAAAAGTTAAGGTGATGTGGGAAGAAAATGATGGGGAAGATATTATATATTTAGTAAATAGATAAGAAAATGAGCGAACTGAGTGTTAAACACTTACTGGGAATTAAATACCTGAAGGAAACCGATATTCAGCTTATTTTTGAAACTGCCGATCATTTTAAGGAAGTGATTAATCGATCAATTAAAAAAGTTCCTTCGCTTCGAGATATTACTATTGCAAATATTTTTTTTGAAAATAGTACCAGAACAAAATTATCATTTGAACTTGCTGAAAAACGGCTTTCTGCAGATGTACTTAATTTCTCTGCCAGCCAGTCTTCTGTAAAAAAAGGCGAAACCTTAATAGATACCGTAAATAACATTTTGTCTATGAAAGTGGATATGGTGGTTATGCGGCATCCAAATCCTGGGGCAGGTATATTTTTATCAAAGCATGTTAATGCTTCTATTGTAAATGCAGGCGATGGCGCTCATGAGCATCCAACACAGGCATTATTAGATTCGTATTCCATCCGCGAAAAACTTGGCGATGTAGCTGGTAAAAATGTGGTAATCGTTGGGGATATTCTTCACTCAAGAGTAGCGCTGTCAAATATCTTCGCATTAAAATTACAAGGAGCAAATGTTAAGGTTTGCGGTCCTAAAACATTGTTGCCAAAATATATAGACTCATTAGGTGTTGGTGTAGAAACTAATTTGAGAAAAGCTTTGGAGTGGTGCGATGTGGCAAATATGCTACGTATACAAAACGAAAGGTTAGATATCAGTTATTTCCCGACTACAAGAGAATACACCCAACAATTCGGGGTCAATAAAAAGCTATTGGATAGCTTAGATAAAGAGATTGTAATCATGCACCCCGGACCAATAAATAGGGGGGTTGAAATTACGAGTGATGTTGCAGATTCAAAACAATCTATAATTTTGAATCAAGTTGAAAACGGAGTTGCCATTCGTATGGCGGTTATTTATTTGTTAGCATCTAAAATAAAGTGATATGATTTTTACTAAAGAAGGATCGTTGATTATTGTTTCTCAAGAAGAAATATCAATAGAGCGTTTTTTACAAAATTTGGAGAATGAATATGCCAAATTAAAGAATGATAATTTGGTATTAGATTTATTAGGGTTCTCAAAACTGACGCCTTATAATGTTATTTCGTTTTTAGAAATAGCTAGAAAACATAAAAAAAACGGACAGTCATTTGTGCTGGTTTCTGATAAAGTATCGTACGATGATGTACCAGAAGAAATGAGTTTGGTGCCAACACTTCAAGAAGCACGAGACGTTATTGAAATGGAAGATATAGAACGCGATTTAGGTCTTTAATTACAGATACCTAAAGAACATAGAACATAATTAATATGCGACTTACCGTATTGGGTTGTTACGCTGCAACACCAAGAACACTTACAAACCCAACCTCTCAAGTACTTGAAATTAATAACCACATGGTTTTAATAGATTGTGGCGAAGGTACCCAAGTAGAGCTAAGAAGGCATAAGATTAAGTTCTCAAGAATCAACCATATTTTCATATCGCATCTTCATGGCGATCATTTTTTTGGTCTTCCCGGTTTCATTTCTACGATGAGGTTGCTGGGTAGAGAGAAAGAGCTTCATGTTTATGGCCCAAAAGGTATAAAAGAGGCTATAACATTGCTTTTGAAATTAGGCGATTCATGGACTAACTATCCCTTATTATTTCATGAGCTCTCAAGTAAAGAGTCTGAGCTTGTTTTTAAGGATACGAAAATCAGTGTAACCACAATTCCGTTAGATCATAGAATCTATACTAATGGGTATTTGTTTAGAGAGAAAGTAGGTAAAAGAAAGTTAAATATTGCTGCTGCTGAAGAGTATGGCATTGACAAAGCCTATTACCAAAACATAAAAAATGGTAAAGATATTACCTTAGACAGTGGTGAGGTGATTGCGAATAGCGAATTGACTTTTGATCCGCCTAAACCTAAATCTTATGCTTTTTGTAGTGATACTATTTATGATGAAAGTTTAGCTTCGAAAATTAAAGATGTTGATGTTTTATATCATGAATCTACCTTTTTAGAGTCAGAAGCAGAATTGGCAACGAAAACTAAGCATGCAACAGCAATGCAAGCGGCTAAAGTAGCTAAAGCGGCAAACGTAAAAACCTTGGTATTAGGTCATTATTCAACACGGTATAAATCTATCGAGCTTTTTAAAGAAGAAGCCTCAACTATATTTGAAAATGTACTTCTTGCCGATGATGGTAAGAGTTTCGATTTTTAAATCTTTTAATACGTTTTTATACCATTTATTTTCCTTTCTTTTTAGAACTTTGTTTATCTTGTTTTTAACACGAAAATGATGCAGAAAGATTTAGGAGATTATAGAAAATCGTACGAGAAAAGTGCGTTGATGGAAGACAGTATATCTGACAACCCCATTCAGCTATTTCAAACTTGGTTTTATGAGGTTGAAAAATCTGACGGAGTTGATGAGCCTAATGCCATGACAGTTTCTACGGTGGGGTTAGACGGTTTTCCGAAAAGCAGGGTAGTTCTTCTAAAAAAATATACCCACGAAGGTTTTATATTTTATACCAATTACAATAGCGAAAAGGGAAAAGCGATAAATGAAAATCCGAAGATTTGCATTTCTTTTTTCTGGGCGAATTTAGAACGTCAAATAATTATAAAAGGCACCGCCGAGAAATTGGCAAAAAACCTTTCTGACGGTTACTTTGAATCAAGACCAGACGGTAGCAAATTAGGTGCTTTAGTTTCTGATCAAAGCACGGTAATTAACTCTAGGTCTGTTTTAGAAGATAAACTTACCGAGTTAGAGAAGGAGTATGAAGGTAAAGAAATTGGAAGACCAGAGCATTGGGGCGGATATTTGGTAAGACCGGTTTCAATGGAGTTTTGGCAAGGTAGACCCAATAGGTTGCATGATCGAATTCGATATACCCTTACCGATGATTTTGATTGGAAAATGGAAAGATTGGCACCATAAATTTAAGTAAGCCGTATGAAGAATTTATATTTAATGCGACATGGTAAGTCATCTTGGGAACTCAATGTAAGTGATCAAGATAGGTCGTTATTGCAAAGAGGTATTTTTGATGCCCATTTGATAGGTGAAAAAATAGCAAGTAAGAATTTAAACATAGATCAGGTATATACGAGCCCCGCAAACAGGGCATTTCATACCTGCATAATTTGTCTACGTGCACTTGAGTATCCTCTTGAGAATTGTAATATAACTTCAGAGTTGTATGATTTTTCTGGAGATCAGGCACTTCAATTCATTAAGAATTTAGATGATAATTTAGACAATGTCCTTCTTTTTGGGCATAACCATACCTTTACCCATTTGGCAAATTCCCTTGGAGATAAACATATCAATAATGTTCCTACCAGTGGCTTTGTTCACTTACAATTCAATGAAAATACTTGGGCTACTATTTCAAAAGGCTCAACAATACAAACTATTTTTCCGAAGCAACTAAAAGCATGATAAAAAATAACAACCAGTACATAAACAGAGAGATAAGTTGGTTATGGTTCAACGAACGGGTTTTGCAAGAAAGTGCAGATAAAAATGTACCGTTAATTGAGAGACTTCGTTTTTTAGGTATTTTCTCTAACAATTTAGATGAATTTTTTAAAGTGCGTTACGCAACTGTTAAGCGTATTGTAGAAGCTGGTAAGACCGGAAAAAGTGTGCTGGGTGGCGAGAAAGCTAAAGATCTTTTAGATGAGATTACAAATATTGTTATAGAGCAACAAACCAAAAGTTTAACGATTCTTAGAAGAATAGAACACGAACTAGAGGGCAAGAATATATTTATCATTCAGGAGACGGAATTAAATGAAAGTCAGAAAGAATTTGTAAAAGCCTATTTCTTAAAAGAGGTGAGTCCGCAATTAATGACGATCATCTTAAATGATCTTACACGTTTTCCTACGCTAAAAGATACTGCGGCATACTTGGCGGTAAAAATGGTAATCAAGAGTGAAGAAAGTAAGAAAGAAAAACGTTACGCTTTAATTGAGATTCCGAAAGGGATAGATCGTTTTGTGGTATTGCCAGATGAAGGTGAGAAAAGTTACATTATCATTTTAGATGATATGATCAGGTATTGTTTAGATAATATTTTTACCATGTTCGAGTACGAATCTATTTCGGCACACATGATAAAAATTACAAGAGATGCCGAATTGGATATAGATAATGACCTAAGTAAGAGTTTCATTGAAAAAATATCATCAAGTGTAGAGCATAGAAAAACTGGTGATCCAGTTCGTTTTGTATACGATAAAAGTATAGGTAGAGATACCCTAGCTTTTCTAAAAGAAAAAATGAATATTGAAGATACGGATAGTGTAATACCTGGTGGTAGATATCATAACCGTAGAGATTATATGGGCTTTCCTAGCTTAGGTAGAAAAGATCTTTTGTATGATAAAATCGTCCCATTACCTGTAAAGGGGTTAAGTGTAGAAGGTAGTATATTAGAAAGTATTGCGAAAAAAGATTATTTACAATACACTCCGTATCACACCTTCACCTATATCTTAAAGTTTTTGCGTGAAGCTGCTTTAGATCCCAAAGTTCGTACTATTAAAATTACGGTATACAGGTTGGCAAGTGATTCTCAAATAGCTGCATCATTAATAAATGCGGTTAAAAATGGAAAACAAGTAACCGTACAAATAGAACTTCAAGCCCGTTTTGATGAGCAGGCGAATATTGAATATGCAGAGCAATTACAGGCAGAAGGTGTAAAACTTATTTTCGGAGTACCAGGCTTAAAAGTACATAGTAAAATTTGTATGATCGAGCGCGAAGAAGCAGGGTCCTTAAAAAGATACGGATTTGTTAGTACAGGTAATTTCAACGAATCAACAGCAAGAATCTACACAGATTTCACCTTATTTACGGCAGATGAATCTATACTAAAAGAATTGAACAAAGTTTTCGATTTCTTTGAGACAACGTATAAAATTAATAAATACAAACATCTTATCGTATCGCCGCATTATACCAAGAATGCGTTTATGAAATTAATTGATAATGAGATTGCAAATGCCAAGCAAGGTAAAGTAGCTTTTATCAAAATAAAAATGAACAGTTTTACCTCTTATAAAATGGTAGATAAACTGTATGAAGCAAGTAGAGCTGGGGTAAAGATCCAGTTGATCATAAGGGGTATATGTTGCTTAATACCAGGTGTTAAGGGTATGAGTGAAAATATCGAGGCTATTAGTGTTATTGATAAATTTTTAGAGCATACACGCCTTTTTGTTTTTGCCAACGGAGGAGATACAAAAATATATATTTCATCTGCAGATTGGATGACCAGAAACCTCGATTATAGAGTAGAGGTAGGTTGCCCAATTTATGATGTAGACATAAAAAAAGAGCTGATGGATACTTTTGACATTTGTTGGAAAGACAATATGAAAGCTCGTATTTTCAATGAAAAACAAGATAATGCCTATAGAAAGACAAGCGTGCCTAAAATAAGGTCACAGTTTGCTACTTATGAGTATTATGCGAATAAACTAGAATCTTAAAAAAGTAATCTTTTGAAGATAAGAAAATTTGCGGCGATCGACATAGGCTCTAATGCAATTCGGTTGCTTACACATAACGTAATTGAAGATAAGGGGAAAAGAACTCAATTCAGAAAAAGCTCTTTAATTAGGGTGCCTGTGCGACTGGGCGAAGACTCATTTACAGTAGGTGAAATTTCTGAGATAAATGAAAAACGGTTAATAAGTACCATGAAAGCTTTTAAACTGTTGATGGAGGTAGCAGGAGTTGAAAAATACAGAGCTTGCGCTACATCTGCGATGAGAGAAGCCAATAATGGTAATGAGATAATTAAAAAAATTGCTTTAGAATCAGGTATTCAAATAGATTTGATAGATGGTAAGCAAGAAGCAGCTATAATAGCCGCGACAGATTTAAAAAGTCTTATTAAGGAAGATCAATCTTATTTATATATTGATGTTGGTGGCGGTAGTACAGAATTCACCTTATTTTCTAATGGCAAGATTCAAGTTTCCAAGTCGTTTAAGTTAGGTACGGTCAGACTTTTGAATAATATGGTCAAACCCGAAACTTGGAATAAATTGGAAGAGTGGATAAAATCAATTCTGAAAGATAAACCCAAGTTATCCATAATTGGCTCAGGTGGTAACATTAACAAGTTACATAAGATTTCAGGAAGAAAAGAAGGCGAACCTTTGTCTTATATTTGGTTGAATGCCCAATATCATTTTTTAGATAGTCTAAGCTATGATGACAGAATTTCAGAGCTAGGGTTAAATCCAGATAGGGCAGATGTTATCATACCGGCAACCAAAATTTTTCTCTCAGCCGCCAAATGGAGTGGCGCTAAGAAAATTCATGTTCCTAAAATCGGACTTTCAGATGGTATTATAAAAGATTTATATAATTCGGAAAGTAAATAAGGTTTGTTTTAGCCGTGAATACTTTCTTTTGTGCCCAAATCTTTCATGATTTGAGCTTCATATTCCAAAAGGCTATTCCATTTAGTATTCACCTCTTCTAGTTCGCCATATTTACGGGCAAATTTTAAGAACATGGTATAATGTCCGGCTTCACTGATCATTAATTTATGATAGAATTCGGCTAATTTTTTGTCTTCTAACTCTTCTGATAATAACCTAAATCGCTCGCAACTGCGCGCTTCAATTAGTGCGGCATATAATAATCGATGTACTAGTTGGGTAGTTCTGCTTCCTCCTTTTGGAAAGAATTTGATTAGTTGAATTACATAATCATCTTTACGATCTCTGCCTAAA
>JANQUX010000353.1:0-1722 GCA_030730545.1 Maribacter sp.
TAACTGACATTTCTTGTCTTTATAGATTACTGTAAAAATCGATTATATCACCTTCTACCACATCAACAATTGCTTTTTTAATAGCATTTGTTTTACCATGTTGTACACCAGTTTTTGTATATCTGGATTTTCTTGAAGGACCGTAATTCATTGTACGAACCTTCTTCACAGAAACACCATAAGTAGCTTCAACCGCATCTTTAATCTGCAACTTGTTAGCCTTAGGGTTAACCACGAATCCATAACGGTTATTCAACTCGCTATCAGCAGTCATTTTTTCCGTTATAATTGGTTTTATTAACACACTCATGATATTATTGTTTATTTAAGTTCGATTCAATTCCTTCTAAAGAGCTCTCTAACAATACCACACTATTAGCATGTAGAATTTTGTAAGTACTTAATTCTGAGTTAGTTATAACTTCTGAGCCTTTGAAATTACGCGAAGACAAATATACACCTTTATTTGAATCACCCAACACTATTAAAGACTTTTTATTCTCAAGACCTAACGTCTTCAAAACATTAATAAAATCTTTAGTTTTTGGAGTATCAAAATCGAAGTCTTCAACTACTAAAATTGCATTTTCTTTAGTCTTTAAAGAAAGTGCAGATTTTCTTGCCAAACGCTTCAAGTTTTTATTTAACTTCTGGGTATAATCCTTAGGTCTTGGACCGAATATTCTACCACCACCTCTAAATATTGGTGATTTAATACTACCTGCTCTCGCAGTACCAGTACCTTTTTGTTTTTTAATTTTTCTCGTACTACCAGCGATCTCAGCTCTTTCTTTAGCTTTGTGCGTTCCCTGTCTTTGATGAGCCAAATATTGCTTAACATCTAGGTAAACTGCGTGATCATTAGGCTCTATAGCGAAAACATCATCAGAAAGGTTTGCCTTTCTACCTGTGTCTTTTCCTTTAATATCTAAAACTGCTATCTTCATTACATCTACCTTTGTATAGTTACATAAGCATTCTTATGGCCCGGAACACAACCTTTTACTACTAAAAGATTCTTTTCTGGAACTACTTTTAAAATCCTAAGGTTCTGAACCGTTACACGATCAGTACCCATTCTACCGGCCATTTTCATACCCTTAAATACTCTAGCAGGATATGATGCAGCACCAATAGAACCTGGAGCTCTAAGTCTGTTATGCTGACCATGAGTTGCTTGACCAACCCCAGCGAATCCGTGGCGCTTAACAACACCTTGAAAACCTTTACCCTTAGATGTTCCAACAACATCTACGAACTGACCTTCAACAAAAACATCAACACCTACGGTGTCACCTAATTTAAATTCACCTTCAAAATCTCGGAATTCAATGACTTTTTTCTTGGGAGAAGAACCTGCTTTTTTAAAATGGCCTAATTCAGCCTTAATAGCACGACTTTCTGCCTTGTCATCGAAACCAAGTTGAAGGGCACTATACCCGTCGACCTCAATGGTTCTGACTTGGGTAACTACACATGGTCCAGCTTCGATAACGGTACATGGAATGTTTTTTCCATTCTCGTCAAAAATACTGGTCATGCCTACTTTCTTTCCTATTAACCCAGACATACTTATTTATATTAATTATTACTTATTAAATTCTTTGTAAAAAAATAGGGTCAAAATAATTTAACCCTAAATTATTCTTTCCGTTTTTCCCTCGCACGCAGCTTAGGACATGTACATCTGCCCCTTAATTGGAGCAGGGTGCAAAACTACAC
>JANQUX010000353.1:1732-3975 GCA_030730545.1 Maribacter sp.
TTACAGAAAAAAACAGGGTCAAAATAAATTCAACCCTGAATGTTATTTTGTTTACCGTTTTTCCTTCGCTCGCAGCTTAGGACATTTTACCAGAAACCTTTCGGGCGTCTGGAATGTGGTTTTCGACTCTCGCCGAAACAATACTAAACCTTAATCTCTACCTCTACACCACTTGGCAACTCTAATTTCATTAAAGCATCAATGGTTTTAGAAGACGAGCTATAAATATCCAACAATCGCTTGTAAGAGCTTAATTGGAATTGTTCTCTACTCTTCTTGTTCACGTGAGGTGAACGTAAAACCGTAAATATCTTTTTATGTGTTGGTAAAGGAATTGGTCCTGTTACAACAGCACCGGTAGTCTTTACCGTTTTTACAATCTTCTCAGCAGACTTATCTACCAAATTGTGATCGTAAGATTTTAGTTTTATTCTAATTTTCTGACTCATGTCCTAAATTTAAGCTGTTATACCTTTTGCTGCTTTGATAACTTCCGCTGAAATATTGGAAGGTGTCTCTGCATAATGTGAAAATTCCATTGTTGAAGTAGCACGACCTGAAGATAATGTTCTAAGAGATGTAACATATCCGAACATTTCAGATAATGGCACAGTACCTTTAACAACTTTTGCACCAGCTCTATCGCTCATGTTACCAATAGTTCCTCTACGTCTGTTTAAATCTCCAACGATATCACCCATGTTTTCTTCTGGAGTAATAACCTCTAACTTCATAATTGGCTCCATAATTACAGCACCAGCAGCTTTACCCGCAGCTTTGTAACCCATTTTTGCAGCTAACTCAAAAGAAAGTGCATCAGAATCCACAGCATGGAAAGAACCATCTTTAAGTATAACCTTCATAGAATCCATTTCATACCCAGCTAAAGGTCCGTTTTGCATTGCCGAAGCAAAACCTTTCTCAACAGATGGAATAAATTCTTTAGGAATACGACCACCTTTTATCTGATCAACAAACTGAAGTCCTTCACCTTCGAAATCCTCATCAGCAGGTCCCATTTCGAATACAATATCACCAAACTTACCACGTCCACCAGATTGCTTTTTATAAGTTTCTCTATGTGAAGCTGTTTTAGTTAAAGCTTCTTTGTATTCTACTTGAGGCTCACCTTGATTCACCTCTACTTTAAATTCTCTTCTTAAACGGTCAACAATAATATCTAAGTGTAACTCACCCATACCAGATATAATAGTCTGACCTGAAGCTTCATCTGTTTTCACTTGAAAAGTTGGATCCTCTTCTGCTAATTTAGATAAAGCCATTCCTAACTTATCTACATCAGCTTTAGTCTTAGGCTCAACAGCAATACCAATTACAGGTTCTGGAAAGTTCATACTCTCTAAAACAATTGGATGCTTCTCATCAGACATAGTATCACCTGTCTTAATATCCTTAAAACCTACAGCTGCACCAATATCACCTGCTTCGATATAATCGATAGCATTTTGTTTATTAGAATGCATTTGATAAATACGAGAAATACGTTCTTTTTTACCTGAACGGTTATTCAATATATATGAACCAGCATCTAAACGACCAGAATACGTTCTAAAGAAAGCTAATCTACCTACGAAAGGATCGGTAGCAATCTTAAAAGCCAACGCTGCAAAAGGTTCCTTTACACTAGGCTTACGTTTTTCAACCGCACCTGTATCAGGATTAACACCCTCTATCGCTTCCTTATCCATAGGAGAAGGCAAATATCTACAAACAGCATCCAATAAAAATTGAACACCTTTATTTTTAAACGAAGAACCACAAATCATAGGTATGATTGCACGGTCCATTACAGCAGCCCTTAGAGCAGCATGTACTTCCTCCTCAGTGATAGAATCTTCATCTTCGAAGAATTTCTCCATCAAATTCTCATCATATTCTGCAACAGCTTCAATTAAGGCAGCTCTATACTCCCTTACCTCTGCCTTCATATCTTCAGGAATATCAATAACATCAAAAGTGGCACCAAAGCCCTCTTCGTGCCATTCAATAGCTCTGTTTTTTGCTAAATCAACAATACCTCTAAAATCAGACTCATCGCCGATTGGAAGTACTATTGGAACTGCATTTGAACCAAGCATTTCTTTAACTTGCTTACAAACCATAAGAAAGTTAGAACCTTGACGGTCCATCTTGTTTACAAATCCAATTCTTGGAACTTTATAATTATCAGCTAATCTCCAGTTAGTTTCTGATTGTGGCTCAACACCATCAACAGCACTAAA
>JANQUX010000354.1:0-456 GCA_030730545.1 Maribacter sp.
ACTAACCAGTAGTTTTTCGCAAACCCTTTTTACAGATGGTAAATTTGAAAAAGATTGGCTAAGTGAAATTGCGGCAGGTGTAGGTTTTGGTGTGCGGTTAGATATTCAAAGCTTCGTAATTCGTTTAGATCTAGCTTCCCCACTACGTATACCGTACTTGGACAAAAACGAACGATGGAATGTGCCTTTCTTTGGAAATGCAGATAATAATATGACTTTAAACTTTGCTATAGGTTATCCATTTTAAGAAACTCCGCTAGAGTTGAGTAGCTACTTAGATAACATTTAATGAAATTTGAATGTTTGGTTGAGCGCAGTCGAAACCTTCTTTTATTAATTCCCCCACAAACGTTGCCACAGGGCCGACATTAAGCGTTTAGCATCTCTTTTGAACTTCGGCCTTTCTTCTACAATTAAATCGTCACCATCAGGCACTAATTTATAACTGAATGCAAA
>JANQUX010000354.1:466-3963 GCA_030730545.1 Maribacter sp.
GCAAATTGACTTTCATTTTCATTTAAACTAATGAGTCCGAATCTTAGGTCATTAAAATACAATTGCCCATCATTTTCAGTAATCGTATACCAGCCTTCGGTTATTTTTATAAGTCGCATTATTTTATCATTATCTGCCCATTTACCAAGCAATTCATGATTTTTAGGGTATGTTATAAATGAAATTGGCTGGCTATCAAAAAAAGAATAATCGCCCATTAAATAGGCGTCTTCAGTGTCTACATTAGCCATCCACAATACCGTATTCAAAGGCCCTGGTCGGGTATTCATTTCGCTATAAGAAATATTTTGTTCTTCAAGTGCATTTTCGAAGTTCTGAAAAGCAAAACCTTTTAAGACCAAGGTCAACACCAAATAAGCAGAACTAATTACGAGTCCGAGTTTTACATAGTTTCTGCGTTTTATAGAGGTCCGTTTTTGAAACATAGCTAATATCACAAATACGATAAATGGAACCGTATACAAAGGATCGATCACAAAAACACTCTGGAACGCCAATCTTGTTTTTAAGGGCCAAAATAATTGAGTTCCCCAAGTAGTGAAAGCATCTAATAACGGGTGCGTAAATAAACCCCAGAACATCAACCATGACCACTCTTTCCAAGTAGCTGATTCTTTCTTATTTATTTTCCAAACCAACCATCCAAAAACGGGTGCAAATAATACAGAAAAGAAAATGGAGTGACTAAAACCTCTGTGCCATTCGGTAGCTGTAACCGTATCTAAAAAGAAGCGGGTTATGACATCTAAATCGGGTATAGTACCTGCAATAGCTCCATAAAGCATTGCCTTATTACCCACTTTCTTACCCAGTACAGCTTCGCCAACTGCTGCTCCGAGGACTATTTGTGTTAATGAATCCATAAGCCCATCCCCCTAGCCCCCAAAGGGGGAATTAATAAATGTTGTTATATTATTTTACTAAATTAAAATCCCTTTTGTTTTGTTCACCTACTCTATTTCTACTTTATTCAATAATCCCCATCTTTTTTAAGAGAAAAGAAGCGTTCATATTCTGGCAAATACCATCTTTGAACGTATAATCGAAATGCAATTCGTTGTCTATAATTTCTGCATCGAAATAATGATTTTTAACCGCTTCGTATTCATTGGCAACCTCACAAAGACTAAGATCGTGGGTAGCGATTATTCCGGTAGATTTACTTTTCACTAGGCGTTCTACAAATTTTCTTGAACCCAATGCCTTATCTGTACTGTTTGTTCCTTTCAAGATTTCATCTAAAACAATGAAATAGCGATCGGTCTGAATTTCATCTACGATATATCTTAGTCGCTTTAATTCAGAAAAGAAGTACGATTCATCATCTGTTAATGAATCTGTGGTACGCATACTAGTAATTAATTTAATAGGCGAATAACTTACCGCTTCTGCACAAACAGGCAACCCAACATTTGCCATCATAATCTGCAGCGATACCGTTCTCAAGAACGTACTCTTACCAGCCATATTTGCACCGGTGATTATAAAAAACTGTCCGCCATCAATAGTAATATCATTCAATATGCTTTTTGCGGGGTCTAATAACGGGTGACCAGCATTTTTAGATTTCAATACCACTCCGTCATTAGTAATCGTCGGATACGTAAAATTCAGATGATTAAAAGCAAAATTCCCTAAACTACCATAGGCGTCAAAGAATGCAATGGTATTGAACCATATTTCTACACTTTTACCATGTGCCTCAATCCATTTTTCAATGGCTAGGCAATCGGTTAATGAGCGAAGGAAAAATCCGTTCGCAAAAATTAGATACAGTAGATTATTATTACGATCCAAGTTGCTTAAAAGTGATGCGAATTTCTTTAGAACTTTAGAATTATGCTCGCCGTTACTTAAAATATTTGCCTTTTGTTTTTTTAATAAATCTGATGTAAAATCAGTCGTTTCTATCATTGCCAATAGCTGATTGTACTGGTCAAAGGTAGATTTCATTTTGGTAGCACTCTGTCCTAAATTGGTCACTTTTTTAGTGAACAATCCAACGATAATCATACCTAAAACCAACCACGTAATTAAAACAGATTCTGGCAAGTAATCTAAAAAGTACGCGACAAAAATAGCTGCTGAAATAATTGAAAATACAAGAGGAATAAACTTCATTGCCTTTGGTACAAAAGGCTCATAATTCTTTAACCATTTGGCAATGGTATGTGTAGAAGTTTCTGTTTTTGTCAATGCTGCCATCGCAGAAAACTCTTGTCGCCAATCTACTTTTTCGCCAATTTCAGCAATAGCTTCTTGTTTTTCAGTGATGTCGGCAATAGAATTCTCTTTATAGATATCGGCTAATAAAAGGCTACCCTCAGCAAGTTTTGTTCTATTAGAAATTTGATAAAAAGAACCTTCACCAAATAGGTCTATATCTTGACTGAAAAAATGAATGTCATCGGCAAATTCTTTTCCGTTAGGTAATTTAGAAAAGTCTCTTTTTAGCACTTGCAATTCTACCAAATTGATGTTTCTTAATTCCTCAATTTTGGCTTTTTGAAGTTTCAGATTTGTGTACTTACTTACTAAAAACAAGAATAATGGTATACCTACAAATAGCACGGCAACCACATATTTTGCATTTATCGAAGCAAAATAAAGTGCAGCGATAGTGCCTAAAAATATGAGTAAACGTAACGTACTAAATAAAAAGAGCTTCTTATTTAAAGCATCAATAACCTCATCAAACTTTTTTACGCGTTGGGTGTAAAATTCCTCTAAATTATTCATGAATATCAACCTATTATAGAAAAGGCAAAGATAACCTTAGAAAGTGGTTTCTATTAATGGAAACAGTTTTAAAGCGCAAGAATTATCTACACTACTTTCTAGAGATTATCGACAGCAGCACCTTCATAAGTGGTATAGTTTATTTTTAACAAATTCACCATTCTCAGTCTATTTTTTAAGTCTTCTATAATACCCATTTTCACTCCGACGTCTGCTTTTATAGATACTGTTGCAACACTTCTTAAATGTTCTGGCATTGACGACAAGGCTTGTAGTGCATAATCGCCTACCTCATCTACGGTGATAAATTTATTATCCATTTGAATTCTAGGCTCTTCTCCTAAAGTTGAATTGTCGCCAGAAGTTGGCTTACCCACATAAATTTCTATAACTCGGTCTTTCTTGTCCAATTTTTCAGTTTCAGTTGCTGTTGGCAAGGTATTCTCTACCATTAAATTTTGGTTCTTCATAACCGTAACTGTCATAAAGAAAAAGAGCAGTATAAAAACGATATCTGGTAATGATGCAGTTGATAAAGGTGGCAAGCTTTTGCTACATCTATATTTGTTGAATTTTATCATGGCTTTAGTTATTTACGGTTTCTGGTTCTAAAATTTTCTGCGGATAAAGTGCTCTTATGATTTCAAGACGCTCTTTTAATTGCCCTTTTTGGTCTTCACTAATCTCTTCATTGTAATAATCAGAATAAATGCTTTCATAAGGGGTATTGAATAATC
>JANQUX010000355.1 GCA_030730545.1 Maribacter sp.
TAGTAAAACGAAGGAGTACACCTACTTCTTTTCCTTCGGATGCAAAAATCATCCGTTTAGCGCACCTTTTATCACAAATTATCTAGACCATCTAGATTTGGAGTTAATGAAGCAGGGAGCCTCTTTGTTTGAAGGGATGCATGATTTTAGTGTGTATACCGCATCGTTAAAACCTACAACAATTGCCGTTCGAGAAATTGAATCTTGTAGTATTGTACCCAATGATATTTTGACAGCTAATTTTTTTCCTGAACACAGTTATATTTTAAAAATTAAAGGGAAAGGTTTTATAAGGTATCAAATTCGAATGATTATGGGGGCATTGGTACAGCTTGGTAAAAATGAGCTTACTTTAGAAGAAATTAAGGCTTCTTTACTCACAGGGTCTACTCATAAACTAAATACTATTGCACCTGGTTCTGGTTTAATTTTAAACAAGCTTCAGTTCAATAACTAGTTTGTAGTTTAATATATTTATAAAAAATTGTTCATGGCAGTAAATAAGAAGCTAAACTTCCCTAAACGTAAAAAGAAAAAATCGCGCCAGCAGAATAAGCTAGGTAAGGCACCCGGTACCATAAGCTACATGGGCGATAAAGAGCTTAGTGATAGTATTATTTACAGCACAACCTATAATTCTGATGGGTTTGAAACTACCGAGTTTGCAAACTTAGATCACTTTTTTAAAGAGGAACGAGCAGATAAAATATCATGGATCAATGTTGTTGGTATTACTGACGAACCTTTTATCGAAAAAATAGGTAAGCACTTTAACTTGAACCCTTTGGTGCTTGAAGATATCGTTAATACTGAACAGCGCCCCAAGATAGATGAATACGAAGATTATATTTTTGGGATTTTTCGAATGCTCTACATTTCTGAGGAAGATGAAATTGTTGGCGAGCACATCGCTATTATTTTACATGAAAATACAGTTTTAGTTTTTCAAGAAGTGAAGGCTGATGTTTTTGACGGTTTACGTGAGCGTATTACTGGTAAACTTGGTCGTATTAGAACTAGAGGTGCAGATTACTTATTCTTTGCTCTATTAGATGCAATAGTGGATAATTACTTTTTGGCTATAGAAAATTTAAATAATCGGATTGAAATTTTAGAGGAAGAAGTTTATAACAATCCAGAACCTGTTGTAGCCAAAAATATACAGCTATTAAAAAAAGAGGTGCTTAAAATAAGAAGGTGGGTATTCCCCGTAAAGGAATTAATAAGTAGACTTATAGATACCGATAATCCACTGATAACTAAAGATACCAAGTTATTTTTACGTGATGTACATGACCATACGGTTGAAATTAATGAAAGCTTACAGATATATCGCGAAATGTCTATGAGTTTGATGGAAATGTACATGAGTAACATGAGTAATAAAATGAACGAGGTGATGAAGGTACTAACCATTATGGCTTCCATTTTTATTCCTTTGACATTTATTGCAGGTATCTACGGTATGAATTTTGACCATATGCCCGAACTTCATTATAAATATGGATACTACGTTGTATGGGTAGTAATGATCGCTCTTTTAGTGGGAATGATTTTTTACTTCAAAAAGAAAAAGTGGCTCTAATCCAAAACTAAAAATTCAGTTTTCACTATATATCTCAAAAGCAATTCCATTAAATAATAATTTTTATGGGTCATTGCTATCGTTACCTTTCATATAACTTGCTAATATCTTGAACACAAGATAATAGCGATTTAATTACTGTCACTCACAGTATTTTAAATCTTTTATAAACTCTAAAATAAAATATATGAAAATGAAAACTGCTTATATGTCTATTGCTGCATTGTTATTATTATCAGGCGGCTTGTGGGCACAAGAGAAAAATCAAGAAGTACTTGATACCAAAATTTCTAAATCGTACACAACTAATGATGGAAAAAAACTGGTTAAAAATACTGTAGAAATTACTACAACCCGATTAAATAGTGTGGAGACTTCTGAAGAAGATGAAGGCGAAATTGATCAAGATAGAGTAGTAGATGGTGTTTCGACCATTATTAAAACAGTTCAAATCGATAATGACGATGATGACGAGTTTGATGAAAAAATAGTATTTAGCTACGAATCGAACACACCTGAGGACTTTGTTCTAGTTTCAAAAAATGATGAATTAGTTGTTGCTATGAATGAAGGTGAAAATTTAAAGATCGTTGAAAATCTAAACTTAAAAAGTAAAGAAGTTTTAAATGATAAAACCACCTATATTTTTACAAATGAACAGGGCGAGAATTTAGAATTTCTTGTTCAAGAATATAGCAAGCCTAACGACACAGCTACTTTAAAAAATTAGTAGTCTGATATCTTAAAATATAAAGAGCCGTATACACGGCTCTTTTTTTATATATTATTTTCAAACTTTTATAGTTCAAATAGATCTGAAGACAAATAGCGATCACCTCTATCGCATACAATAGAAACAATGACACCGTGGTCTAATTCTTGAGCTAGGCGCAATGCAACCGTCGCTGCGCCGCCACTACTCATTCCTGAAAAAATACCTTCTTCTTTTGCCAATCTCCGAGCCATAGTTTTGGCCTCCAGTTCATTGACCTCCATAATACGGTCTACTTTTTTAGGATTAAATATTTTTGGCAAATATTCTTGCGGCCATTTTCTTATACCTGGTATACTGGCATTATCGCTTGGTTGAACACCTACTATTTGCACATTGCTGTTTTTCTCTTTTAAGAAGGTAGACGTACCCATTATGGTACCTGTCGTCCCCATCGAAGAAACGAAGTGCGTGACTTTACCATCGGTATCTTTCCATATTTCAGGACCTGTTGTTTTATAATGTGCTTTCCAGTTGTTTTCGTTTCCAAATTGGTTCATCATTATATAACCTTCATTGGCAACTTTACTTTCCGCATAATCTCGAGCGCCTTCAATACCTACATCAGCAGATGTTAAGGTTACTTTGGCACCGTACGCTCTCATGGTCTGTACTCTTTCCTTGGTAGCATTCTCGGGCATTACCAATTCAATATCTAGTCCGTATACACCAGCTATCATAGCTAAAGCAATACCGGTATTTCCACTGGTAGCTTCAATTAGTTTGTCATTAACTGTAAAATCGCCATTGTCATAACCTGTTTTTATCATGTTATAGGCTGCGCGATCTTTTACACTGCCACCTGGGTTATGCCCCTCTAATTTAAAATATAGGGAAACATTAGGGTTTGTATTTAAAACTCGTGACTTTACTAGCGGAGTATTGCCAATAAGTGATAATAAAGTATTAGACATGCGGTAATGTTTTAATTTTAATTTCTGGTTTATGAAAAACCGTTGAATTTGGTGGTACTGAAGCTGTGATCCAAGCGTTACCGCCAATTACACTATTCGCACCTATGATGGTATCACCGCCTAAGATGGTAGCATTTGCATAAATGGTTACATTATTATCTATGGTTGGGTGCCGTTTGGTCTGCTGTAATTTTTTGGCAACAAAAAGTCCGCCAAGGGTTACACCTTGGTAAATTTTGACGTCATTTCTGATAATGGCCGTTTCTCCGATGACAACTCCTGTACCGTGGTCAATATGAAAAGATTTTCCTATTTGTGCGCCAGGATTAATGTCTACACCTGTTTGCCTGTGTGCATATTCTGTCATTAATCTTGGTACTAATGGAAAGCCCATTTTATATAACTCATGCGCCAACCTATATACCGAAATGGCATAGAAACCTGGGTAAGCCATATACACTTCTTCAATAGATAACGAGGCAGGGTCACAGTTTACGGTTGCTTCTGCATCTAGATTTAAGCTTTCTAAAACTAACGGAAGCTTTTCTACATAATTCTCCCAAACTTTCTTACAAGGCCTTTCACTCTCCCAACAAGCTAAGTCTACAAGTTCATCAAATTGTTTTTCAAGTGCGTCTAAACTTTCGGCTACTGGTGTTTCAATATCAAATAGCATATAGAAAAGTAGG
>JANQUX010000356.1 GCA_030730545.1 Maribacter sp.
TAAAATCATTTCTACAGTGAACTTATTTCTGCCTTCCATGGAACATCATATTAAATGTCTTGGTTATATAGAGTTCTATATTTAATAATTATAGCACTTCGTTGAGAACATAATCTACATAAAACAAACTTTAGCTAATCATAAATCGAGAGTAGAACTTAAAGGGAACTTATTGTGATTCGTCAAATTTGAAATATTCTTTAACCATTTTATCAATGACTTTCCAAGTGGTGAGTAATGGCAATTTTTTTAATTTATATATGTAGTTATCAATGTTATAAATAATCATATATTTTGAAAGGTAATTATTCCTAATATTGGGTTTACGGTAGTGCATATAAAAAAAACCTGAGAAGTTAGCTTCTCAGGTTTCCGTTTGTTACGGATAGGTATATTAAATTAATTTGTAGTCTACAAACTATATTGAATCTTAATCTCTATTGATATCGAAAATGATACCTTCTTTCAACATTTGAGAAATCTCATTTATTGAATATCCATAAGTTATCTCAGAATAGTTCTCTTCCTTATCAATTTTATAAAGTCTAGATTTTTTTGATATTTCATAATCGTTTAAAGAAAGGTATAAACTGTCTGAAGTTACTTTCTCAAGTCTCATCGTAGAATAACTGCCATTATCGGCTTTGTACTCATATATATCACCAACTGCTGGCGCCGATAAATATAGCTGCGTATTTTCTTTGTCTTTTCCACCAGAATAAATAGCAAATCCTATCAAAAGTGCTAATACTAAAAGTCCTGAAAACTGCCATATAGGTCCTTTAGCTTCACCTTTTATGTTTTTATATTGCATTTTAAGAGCCTCTGCCATTTGTTTTGGCGACAAGGTCTCTTTACAATGGGTGCAATAAGAACTACCACTTTTACCTAATGGAAACATAGGAATCCAAAAAACGTGTGCATGCTTTCTGTAAATATTGATGTAAATAGTATCTTGATTGTTACAGTGTTGACAAGTAATATTTCTTGTTTTTACGGAGTCAAGATTTGCTGATCCGGTACCGAAGAAAATCATAAGGTATGGTTTTGTTGTTAAGTAAATATAACGTTTTTAAAAAGTGTCTATTGTCGTGACAATTTTTAACACCATTATATCAGTTAGTTACGAGGTAGCTATCGTACTCGAAATAATATTCTTAACAATCATTTTTGCGTGAATTCTAGAATTCTCTATAAACCATTTGTGGGTTTCCATCCCACCACAAATTACACCTGCTAAATAAAGACCTGCGACATTGGTTTCCATAGTATCTGGATTGTACTCGGGTAATTTTTTTGCGTCATTACTTATATTGACACCTAGTTTTTCTAAAAAATTAAAATTAGGTTTATATCCTGTTAATGCTAATACAAAGTCATTTTCGATTACTACATCACCATCTTGTGTGGTTAAATTGATGTGATCTTTAGAAATTGATTTTATAGTTGTGTTGTAATAAGCTTTGATGCTACCTTCTTCAATTCTATTAATGATATCTGGACGCACCCAGTATTTAACGCGTTGACCAACTTCTGAACCACGAATTATTAAAGAAACCTCTGCACCTTTACGCCAACATTCGAGTGCTGCGTCAATAGCGGAATTGCTAGCTCCGATTACCGCTACTTTTTGACCTGAATAATAATGTGGGTTATCATAATAGTGTACTACTTTTTCTAAATTTTCTCCTGGTACATTCAATAAATTAGGTAGATCATAGAAACCAGTGGCGACAACAACTTGTTTAGAAGTATAAGTGGCTTTATCTGAAACTATTGTAAATACATTTTCTTTTTTTTGAACATTTTCTACTTTTTCAAATAGATTTATATTCAATTTATTAGAGGTTACAATACGTCTATAGTATTCTAAAGCTTCATCTCGTTTAGGTTTAGCTTCATTGCTAATAAAAGGAATTTCGTCTATTTCCAATTTTTCAGATGAAGAGAAAAACTGCATGTTACTAGGGTAGTGAAAAAGTGAATTCACAATAGGACCTTTTTCTAAAATAAGGTTACTGAGTCCGTTTTTCTTTGCTTCTAGGCCACATGCAATTCCTATTGGTCCACCACCAACGATGACCATATCAAATTCAGTTTTCATCCTTTTAATTCTTTTATAGTATTAATTGGATCGGCACTTTTAAATACAAAACTTCCGGCAACTAGAATATCTGCACCTGCTTCAACTAATTTTTTTGAATTAGCAGTGGTAACTCCGCCATCGACTTCAATAAGAGCAGATGATTTTTTTCTTGTGATCAAAGCTTTAGTAGCTTTTATTTTATCATAGGTATTTTCTATAAATGACTGTCCCCCAAAACCTGGGTTTACACTCATGATTAATACAAGGTCAATATCTTGAATGATATCTTCAAGTAACATTACATTGGTATGAGGGTTAAGGGCAACACCCGCTTTCATACCCAATGCCTTTATGGCTTGTATAGTTCTATGTAGGTGTGTACATGCTTCATAATGTACGGTTAATATATGGGCTCCTAGATTTGCAAACTCTTCAAGATATCTATCGGGATCTACAATCATTAAATGTACATCTAACGGTTTTGTAGCATATTTGTGAATGGCTTTTACAACAGGCATACCGTAAGAAATATTCGGAACAAAAACTCCGTCCATGACATCAATATGATGATACTCCGCTTCACTTGCATTTACCATTTCTACATCACGTTGTAGATTTCCGAAATCTGCCGCTAAAAGCGATGGAGCTATACTTGCCTTTTTCATTTTAATAAACCTTAAATATTCTTTACAAAAATACGAATTTGAAATTCGTTCTACTTGTGTTTTGGTTTTTGCGTTAACATCAATTATTCAATTTCTGATGCACCATTTATAGTTAGTATAGGATTGATTTTTGATTTGTATTTTTCCGTAATAGTATCCAATTTTTCAAGTTCAACTTTAAGCTCTGCAGATAGTTCTTCAAAAACTTTATAAGCACCATTGGTTGGTTTTGCATCGCCATCTTCTACACTTCTACGCAAAGAAGCCAATCTGTTGTTGAGTTTTATAGGAAAATTTAATGGATCCTGACCCGATTGATTTTTTACTTGGTACAATGCTTCTTCAACTTCTGATAAATCATTTAAAAATGGAGTAACTATATTAGTATAATCGTCAACATCAATGCTTTCCTTGGCAGTTGTAAGTGATTTTTTAATTTCACGAATTTTGATAACCGCCTCATTGGCGGCACTGGTTTTACTCATTATTTTATTTGAAAGTTCGAATTGTTCATCTAGATCTTCTTTGGTGATACCTTTGAGGTTTGGGTCCATTTTTATTTCGAAATCATAGATTTTCTCGTAATCGCCAGATTTCATTTTCACTTTATATATTCCTAAAGGAGCTTTTGGTCCTCGTGCCGGTCTTGCGCTCCAAATAATCATTCCGTCAAAAGTTGTGGCGCCTGTATATCTCATATCCCAAGTGAAATTGTTAATTCCTTTTGCTGTGGTAGGCTTTGAAGAGCCTCCTTTTAACCAATACGGAAGGTTAGGGTCTACTTCATATTTTGGTTTACTACCTGTAAATGTGTTTATCAATTGATCTTTAGCATCGTAAATTTCAAAAGTTATAGTGTCTTTTTGTTCCTTTAAATAGTATTGAATAGAAGCGTTGGTTAAACCTCTTAGTGCATCTGTAGGCTTAAAAAGAACAGCATCTTGTTTTGTCATTTCGGGGGTAAACTGTCTTATTGGCTGAATATCGTCAAGAATCCAGAATCCTCTACCATGTGTTCCTAAAACAACATCATTATCTTTAATGACTAAATCTCTAACAGGGGTATCTGGCAATTTTAATTGTAGACTTTGCCAAAGTTCGCCATCATTCATTGAAAAATAAACACCATGTTCGGTAGCCAAAAATAAAAGCCCTTCTTTTACAGGATCTTCACGTACGGCTC
>JANQUX010000357.1 GCA_030730545.1 Maribacter sp.
GTGTAATAATTACGGCCAACTTAAAGTAATTGCTGATTTGCCCGATAGTTTGTCTGAAAACTCAGGCTTAGCTACCTACGGCGATTCTACTGTTTGGGTCGTTGAAGATGGGGGTAATAAAGATGAAATATACCAAGTAAACCTAAACGGAGAAATACTCAAAAGTTTAAAAGTTAAAAACGGAAAAAACCATGATTGGGAGGATCTTACAAAAGATGCTGCCGGCAACTTATATATAGGTGATATTGGCAACAATGCTAATGATCGTAAAGATTTGGTCATTTACAAATTACCAAACCCAAGTATTGAACCTGGCGATAAAATTGACGCTGAAAAAATTGAGATACGTTACCCTGACCAAAAAGACTTTCCTCCAAAAAAGGATGCCCTTTTTTATGATTCAGAAGCTATATTTCACCACGGTAACAAATTATACATAGTAACTAAAAACAGGTCAAAATCGTTTACTGGTGAAGCTCATATTTATTCGGTACCTGACACACAAGGTAATTACGAAGCTACTTTCGTTGGATCATTTGTACCATGCACAGATTGGAAAATTTGCCAAATAACCTCTATTGATATATCGCCAAAAGGTGATAAAATAATAGCACTTAGTTACGGCAAGCTTTTCATATTTACAGATTTCACTTGGGATAATTTCACTAAAGGAAACATGCAAGAAATTGACCTAGGCGCCCGCTCTCAATTAGAATCCGTTTGTTTTCTAGATGATGACACCTTACTAATTTCTGACGAACGCGCGCATGGTGAAGGTGGCAACCTTTACACCTATTCTTTGAAATAAGTATTTTACCTAAAACCCAAATCCTAGTCCGAACGTAAATCGTGGTCCGTCTTCACTAGCGAAGATGGCAGTGTTTATAGAAATGATATCAGAGGCATTTAAAAAGAACCCTCCTCCATATGAAGTATGCCAGCGACCAGAACTCATTTCAGGCATCCAGACCCTACCATAATCGAATCCTCCGAAAAGACCCATTGCCGTCGGCAACAATCTAGTACGTTTCTTCTTTAAGCTAAATCTAATATCTGTATTTTGATAATACGAAGTTTTACCGGTAAATCGTTGATTTCTAAAGCCGCGAAGACCATCTAAACCTCCAATACTTGCAGCTTGGTAAAATTCGTAATCATCACCAATATTAAAATGAGCCTTCCATTTCGTTGCCAATACCAATCTACCATTAGGTATCAATTTATAGTCAAAACCTAGACTAGGTATTATATACCCAAAACTACCGCCCTCTTTTGAAAGGTTCTCTTTGAAACCTACCATTAACGAAGAAGACATACCTAAAGTTGGGAACGCCTCGTTATCTTTATTCTCATACGTGTAAGCAGCATGCGCACCGACAAAATCACTATTAGTCTCTTCTCCGTTTTCCTGATAAAACGTGTTTATGAATCTATCGTTGGTTTCTTCAACACTAATATTTTCATAAGACACACCTAATTTTACCTTTGCTCCTAATTGTCCTCTCCAAACTAATGAAGGAGAGAAATCTATCTGTCGTAATTTCACCCTATTATAATCGAGCTCTAAATCATCATCAAAATTTTCGGTATTATTACCAAATCCGAAGAAATTAATGGCAAAATTCGGACTCGTAAATCGTGCTTTCAGCTCGGCATTCCAATTTTCGAATACATGGGCAAATTCACCTTGATACTTAAAATCAAATCCGCTTGTCGCAAAATAATAAGATGCTGCAAATGTGTGTTGTTGGGTAAACGGATTTTGCCTAAAACCGTTATATGTATAGGTATTTACAAAACCTATTCGCATGCCATCGTCTGGATTAAATCCAATTGTAGGGATAATCTGGTTGAAACTATTTCTCAACTTTAACGGCTGATAGGTGTTTAGCTCATAATCATCTGACAGTTTTACTTTTGCACCACCAGTTTCTTCAAATGTGTTATTCTTACTCTTAAAGTCATATAGCGCCACATTTCTTCCATTTTCAACTCTATAAACATCATTGTTATGACCCCCAATAATTCTAACTTTCACCCCAGAGAAATTAGACGGATTTTTAACCTCGAAAATATCATCGTCATCTAAACCAAAAACCCAAAGTTCTTTTGTATCCTCTTTAGTAAATATCTTATTATAGAATAAACGCTTTTTCTTATCGCCTATATTTCTAAATACTTTTACTTCGGTTTCTTCATCGTTAAGTCTATTGATCTCAAACCAATCGTCTTTATCCGTACCTGCAACTACAGCATATTTATTCAATATTTGATAATACTCCGTAGCAGTTTCTTGAATGTGGCTCAATCGCGCTAATAAAGTTTCTTTAATCTCATCTACCGTTTTATCACGCACCTCAACAGGAAAAGATTTAAAAGCCTCATCAATATCGCTAGATTTTAAATTTTCTTGTAAATATTTTGCCTGAGCAAGCCACTGACTCTTTTCGGTCTCACCCAATAAGGTTAGATCCAAAACATAGGTCATAGGCGATGAATTAAATCCTTTTACGCTTCTAATCTCTTTATTAAAACCTTCCATTAGTCGTAAACCAGGTATTATGCGCGTTGCAATATTCATTAAAGCGCCATCTCCCATTTTAGAAAATACCTGATCACGGTCTCTAGGTACTGGTCTGTAAACAATCTTATTTTTACTTTCATCTTCAAACTCTGCCCATCGCCATTGATCTACATGTCGATCCCAATCACCTAAAACCATATCAAAAAGTCGGGCTCTCAAATAAAGGTCTTTATCAACCTCATATTTTTCATCATCACGAAGGTCTTCAAGCATACCATCGGTACTTTTTAAATTATTAGAATACCCAAAGCTCGCCAAATCGCCATGACCATCACCTGTATGTTCTTCAATCATATACAATTCATCACCAAAAGTGTCATTGTACTCTTTCAGTGCAGGTTGTTTAGGCACATAGTATAAAACAGGATTCGTATGATAAATGCCTACCGCCTCTGATAACTTCGCTGTTGTAAACGGACCATAAGGATGTGATCCCGTATAAAAATCTTGTAACAACTCTTGAGTATAGGTCTCCCTTAAATCGTCAAGTACATATTGATCTTGAAATGCCATAGACTGTAAATAAAGTTCTGCGCTCTTTTTTAAAGCTCGCATTACATATTCCCTACCATCTTTTGCACGCAAACGCAATGATTTAGATTGGTGTCCGCCGCCTCTCTTTACAGGTTCTAAACCACCCATTAAAGAATCTAAGTTAACGGTCGGCACTTTTACCTCGGTGCCATAATACTTACGATAGCGATCGCCCCAAATGCTTTTAAAGAAGTTGCTTTTGTCTATTTCATTATCTGAATATACAGATGCAGATACGCTGTCAGGAAAATTAGTTGTAAGCTCCCCAACATATGCTACCTGAGTTGGCGGCAATACCTCATTTGTAAATAAAAACTCTTCATTATTATCATCACCCACGCCATAAAAACGCACTCTAGAAGAGCCATCTTTATAGACTTCTAAAGTGGCATAACCCATTTTACCTGTATTAAACTGAGAACCATTTAACAAACGTGTAAAACCTTTTTTTGCACCAGAACCGCTTACTATCTGTGGTGTATTATTCTCAACAAAATATTGCAAGGTATGCTCATGCCCAGATGCAAATATTACGCGATCAGAGTACTGCGCCAATGTAGTTACCCTGTTCATCAATTCTCTATAACGTTTGTTATTTACGTCTTCTATAGATGCACCCGAAGTACTTCTGAGCACATTTATAAAGCTTCCTAAAACTGGTAATGGCACTGCCATTTTCTTAGGATAAAAGTGCTTTCTTATAGAATACTGCCCGCCATGCTCACCATAACTGTTTGTGGGGTGGTGCATTGCAATAACTGTCGTACGATCACGGTAATCTTTTATTGCATCTTCAAGTTCTAAGAAAAACTT
>JANQUX010000358.1:0-1815 GCA_030730545.1 Maribacter sp.
AAAAAACTATCTTAATTTAAGTCATTTTGTTGTTGAAGAATTGGGTGCAGTATATTATATTACTTAATTGAAAATATTAAATTACAATAATAAAACATCATGGCAGAAGAGCATTAAGTGTATTTAAATATGGATTAGATTACTTGCCAAAATTTCTTTTAATAAGATTCAAGTCCTTGGAAAATAATCTGTTTTGCTTTTTTTCATGTACTTAAAATGACGAAATAAAAATATCTAACAAAAAACATAATGAAAAGACCTACAATTTTTTTTAAATTTTTTTATTACTTACTTTTTTTAAGTGGCTCAATTAGTCATGCCCAAGTTTACATAGACGGCATTCCTAGTTTTGATGTTCAAACAATGTTTGGAGCAGCCACTTGGGAAACTGATGCGTCTTCTGGCGACTTAATATATAATAGTAATGGTGGAACAAACTTCAAAGACAGGGCTTTAATGTACACCCAAAACACCTACCAGTCAGATGATGGGTTTAAACTTACTATTAATTATACTACTGGTGCAATAGATGAAGCTGACGGAGCTCATGCTTTATCTTTTGGATTAATAAGCGACGAAACCGATTTTACTACATACACCGGTTGGAACACATTTGGACGTACAGGTACAGTATACAGCTTGGGTGCAAATATTACCACGACTTTCGACGCAAATAGTAGAGGTGTCAATTTTACAAATGGAACAAACTACGACACTATCGACGAATCTGGTACAGCGGCTCAATTTATAGCAAACGCATCTACAGAAGTAGTTTTAGAGATTGGCAAGGATAATATTTGGCGTTATTATATTAATGGTGTATTTGAAGATTCTGGAGTTATTGATGGTGGTTTTGACTTAACAAAGAGTTACCATGTAGCTGTTTACGGACAAGATGACAATGGTGGTGGCAAATCCATTCAAAATATAAAATTAGAAAGAAACTTACTCAACGGAGAGCGTGCAGATTGGTTAAGAGGTACTTGGGGGCTTGCTTGGACACCCAGCGACCAATATAATGGTAATGTAGAGGGTGTTAGTATAGACCCTTTTTTAGACCAAATTAAGGAAGTTAAAACTTTAACGCATATTCAAATAAAATTAGGAAACTCATACATTTATTCTCCTGTACACAGTGCACCTCATACAGTTTTAGAAAGTTTATGGCAAGGTGATACGGATGCTAATGGTGATCCTGTTAATTTAGCAGTACCGAGAGCCAGCAACACTTATGGGGATCCTTTTTTATCATGGGTAACTGCTATTAAAAATAAAGGTTTAAGAACACAAGCCTACATTAATAGCTCTAATATGTTACAACGCTATAATAATGATGGAACAAGAATAGATGCACCTGCAGAAATAATTAATGTCACACAGCGTTGGAAAGACTATTGTGATGCAAATTATCAAACTTTTATTGATAGTAGACCCTATCATACGGGTATATATAACAGTACAACAGATACCTATGATGATGCTTCAGTAACATTTCCTGAGCGTAAATATATGTTTTGTTATGCAGAATATGTGATTAAAGAATTTTCACAGCGTTATGGCGATTTAATAGATGCTTGGGTTTTTGATTCAGGTGAGTTCATGGAAGAAAATGGAGACCATAATGATACTGGATATTTAGAAGACCAACGTATTTACGAAGCTTTTGCGTTAGCTGCACGATCTGGAAACCCTAATGCAGCTATATCTTTTAACAATGGACCTAACCGTTTAGAAACTAATGCCGCTAACGGAACTATCACGCCTTTTTCTAAAGCAACAGTTGTAGACGATTATATGTTTGGTCATCCATATAAT
>JANQUX010000358.1:1825-3485 GCA_030730545.1 Maribacter sp.
GAATGGACAATTCTTGATAGTAGAAGAAATGGATATAATGGTGGAAATAATATAGGAAATAATAAAGATGATTATCTGGCCGGTGACTACCCAACTAACTATGGTAGAAATTACCAACACATGCTATGGATGGAGCATACTAGTGGCAATGTACATTTGTTTAGAGATTTAAACAACCCTGTTAATGAGTGGGATTGGGATGATAAAGTTGTAGGGCATTTTTTTCCACCTATGAGTACCACAGCTTGGGACGGAGGTAATACTGCTGCACTCCTTCAAGAAGATTTTAATTTATGGAACGAGAAAGCAATACAAAATGGCGGCTCAATATCTTGGGGAGTATCCTTGGAGCGTGCAAACCTTAATAATGGTAATGGAGGTATATTAACAGCCAAAGATTGGGCTTATGACCAGATTGTTGGTGCAGATGCACATATTTGTGCACTACCTAATACAGAAACGAATGGTGCACCTAAATGGTTTAGAGAATATACAGTTTTGCCTGAAGCAACTGCTGGACAAGCCTATTATCATGTATTAGTAGAAGGTATAGACTTTTGGGATCCTGAAGGAGATGATATAATTAAAGTATTTTTTAATAACGCACCTAGTTGGTTGGTAATTACAGAAGATACATCAAACCCAAGAAACTGGATTTTAAGTGGTACACCAACAGAGACCGCAGAAACAGAATATGCTTTTTCTATTGAAGCAACAGAAGTTAATAACTTAAGTCAAGATAGAAATGTTGAACTTTTAGTAAATCCTAATAATTCTTTACTAGTAGACCCTGGAAATGGAGAGCCTATTTGGATTTCAGACCCAATAAGCATTACAATAGATAAATTAGTGCCGTTTACATATGATTTAAATCGAGGAATTAATTTTGAAGATTTCGATGGTGATGCCTTAACTATAATTGTTGTTGGTGGAGACTCTTCGATTGTATTACAACAGCTAGCACCCAATGTTTGGCAATTATCAGGCAATAAAGAATGTGTAGGTAGTTATAGCGTAGACTTATCGTTAACAGACGGTGTTACTACAGCAAATACTTCGGTTGAAATAGAGGTTGTAAACCCTAACTATTTAGAGATGATAACCAATTCTATTGATGGTGGTGCACATTGGTCTACCATAGCACCATTTACTACACCTGGTTTGTTAACATATAATAATGATGGAACTAATAATAGTTTTAGATCTGTTTTATACTCCGAAGAGGAATTTCAATCCACCGCAGGTTTTACACTAACTGTTAATTTTTCGATAGCAGATATTGATGATAATCTGGGTAATAACTTTTCGTTTGGACTTATTAGTACAGATACAGATTTTGAAAACTATATCGGTTATAATCCCTTCGGATCTGATACAAGTGTGTATAGTTTAGGTGTAAATGTTACGTCGCAACTAGGAGTAGATAAACAAGGTGTCAACTTTACAGATGGAAGTTCTGTAGTTAATGTAGACCAATCTGGTACTTTTGTGCAATTTTCAGAAAACACTCCTGTAGAAGTTGTTTTACAGGTGTTGAGTGATAATACTTGGAGCTATTATATTGATGGAACTTTAGAGGCTTCAGGCACATTAAATTTTGATTTTACAAAAAGTTATAAGGTAGCTTTTTATGGAAGAGATGATAATGGAGGACCAAAAA
>JANQUX010000358.1:3504-3928 GCA_030730545.1 Maribacter sp.
TAATTGTGTAGATAACACACTTTATAGCAATGATTTTGATTTACCAGTTGATTTAATATCTATTTACCCTAACCCAACTACTGGTGTAATAACATTAAATTTACAAGAACTTTCAGTTAGTACTGAGGATATTTCACTAGAGATATATAGTCTTGATGGAAAACAACTAATTAAGAAAGATATAAGTGCAAGTTCTAATTACACTTTTAATTTAAAGGAATATAATATCACACAAACAGGTATTTACTTATTAAAACTATCTGTGAATGGAGTTAATATTAATAAAAAAATAATGTTGCATTGATTTTTTTAAATGGTCTTTTAATCTAAATAATGCATTAATTATCATTAGTGTCCAAAAAAAATCCTCACGATATGTGAGGATTTTTTATTATTAAGCAATAATCACAAAGCTAAATAATAT
>JANQUX010000359.1 GCA_030730545.1 Maribacter sp.
GGACCTGCAACTGTACACTTAAAACTTACATTCGATTGGAAACTGGTACCTGCTCATAATGTTATTGCGACTTTAAAAGGAACTGAATTTCCTGATCAATGGGTTATGCGTGGAAATCATCATGATGCATGGGTACATGGTGCCAATGACCCAATAAGCGGTATGGTTGCACTTATGGAAGAGGCAAGAGCAATTGGTGAATTGGCAAAGAAAGGTCAAAAACCTAAGCGTACGTTAGTTTTTTGTGCTTGGGATGCCGAGGAAGAGGGTTTAATAGGGTCTACAGAGTGGGTTGAAGACCATAAAAAAGAATTACAAGAAAAGGTAGTTGCATATATTAACACGGATGGAAATGGGCGTGGGTTTTTAGGTGCTGGCGGCTCACATTCACTGCAGGCTATGGTAAGTGAGGTGGCAGCTACTGTTATTGATCCACAAACTAAGGTATCTATTAAAGACCGTAGAATTGCTGCGAACATGGTTAATGGCGGCGGCGACTCCTTTGAACTATATGCCCTAGGCTCAGGTTCAGATTACACTCCGTTTATTCAGCATGCCGGTATTGCTGCTTTAAACCTAGGTTTTGGTGGTGAAAATGGAGGTGGAGAATATCATACTATTTACGATACATATCCCCATTACAAAAGATTTAAAGATCCCGAATTTGCCTATGGCGTTGCTTTGGCAAATACTGCCGGTCTAATTACCTTACGTTTAGCGAATGCAGATGTTATTCCTTTAAACTTTTCGCAATGGCATTCGACCATTTCAAGTTACTTGACTGAAATTATCGATGAAACCGAAAGCATGCGAAAAGAGGTCTTAAAACATAATAAAATGGTTTCTCTAAAATCATATGAATTAGCTGCTGACCCAACTAAAAAAGTTAAAACTCCCACGAAAAAAGAACTTATACCTTATATAGATTTTTCACCTTTACAAAATGAATTGGTGATACTAAATGAGACCATTACTGAGTTTGAAAAAATCAATACTGCTATCCTCTCTAAAAAATCGTTAGAAGAGCTCAATAATCGCTTAATGAAAGCAGAACAAATGCTAACCTCAGAAAAAGGCTTACCTCGTAGACCTTGGTTTAAACATCAAATTTATGCACCAGGCTTTTATACTGGTTACGGTGTAAAAACTTTACCAGGAGTAAGAGAAGCGATCGAACAAAAAAATTGGGTAGAAGCTCAAGAACAAATTGAAATTCTGACAAATACATTTAAGAATTTTAATACTTATATTAAAAAGGTAACTAAAAATTTAAATTGATAATTATGGATTCAAATTATATAAAAGTATTCGGAGGAAATAGCATTGCTGCAAAACGCATAGAACTTGCATTAAAAGAAAATAACATTGAACCTATTCTTAAAGACGAAACCGAATCTGCTCGCCTAGCAGGTTTTGGCACTCCTTTACCTGATTTGGTAGAAATCTTCGTTAATAAAGATGAAGAAGTAAGAGCCTTGGCTGTAATTACTGAAATCAACTAAAATGAATAAAAAAAAGCCTCCAGATATGGAGGCTTTTTTACACAACTACCCTTCTAAAACTACCCTTTGCTTAAAGGTGTAATTTCTAATTTTCTAAATTCTACAGGTCCATGGTCACCTTGTATCATTATTGATCCGGCTTCTGCTTCATTATTATCTAAAGCACCACCTGTCATCGCCTCAATATTCTGATTTGAAATTACGGTCTTTCCGTTAGCTACAATAGTAACTCTTCTTCCAATTAAAGTAATATCATATGTTTGCCACTCCCCTGCTTTCATAGCTGCATTTTCATTTGGCGTAAGTAAACCATAGATACCTCCAAAATAAATAGAAGAAGGTTCTAGCCCTATATTATCAGCAATCTGTACTTCGTAACGTCCTCTTAAATACATACCACTATTACTCCCTTCTGGGTATCTAAATTCTGCATGTAATTTAAAATCATTGAATTTTTCTTCAGATATTAAATTTACCCCAGGCTTGGCACTTGTAAGTATACCATCCAAAACTGCCCATTGATTGCCGGTCTTCATCTCCCATCCGCTTAAATTCTTTCCATTAAATAATTTAATCGTCTTACCTTCTTTTGCATTTTCATAATACGGAAGCTTAGGCGATTTAGTAGCTGTCCAATTATAGGTTTTTCCATCTACATAAATCATGGTTCCTGCTAATCCGTCCCCGACAATTTTTCCTTCAAATTCCATGTTAGAAGCACCTGGCTCCCACTGTGGCGGTATTGAAAATGAAAATAATTCACCATGCTTTTCAATTTCTGCAACTGGTCTTGCGCTACCAAAAGCATAAGTGAATCTACCAATCAATGTATTGGTACCTGAATGTCTAATTTCTAACCAAGATGGTAATTGTTCTCCTTCTTGATCAATTGTCAAATTCCATTTTCCTTCTAAAGGATGTCCCTCTTGTGCTTGAGCTACATTTAAGCTAAAAGCGACAAGAAAAAGGAAAATTAATTTTGTTTTAATAGTATTCATATTATTTTGGTTTGATAAGTAATCAAATATAACCGAAGTTTTAAATACGATATCCTAACAATGAACTAAATCTTCCTAAATCCTAAAAAAATACAACCTGATAATATGATGTTAATAATTTAACCATACTTCAATTTCATTATTGATTATCTACATTATTCGCTACATTTAAGTTTCAATTCAAACAATAACAATGACATTCATTAAAAAATTGCTATTGGGATTCTCGTCCCTTTTATTTTTTTGCGTTTCGTGTATAAATAAAAAACCTGTTGAAATACCCTTAACCATTCAACAAGACAGCACAGATCTAATTGAAATGGCGAAAATTGCCAGAGAAACCGTTACCGCAAAAGTTGCTGACGGACTAGTATTAAGTTTATGGGCATCTGATTCTTTGGCTCCCGATCCCATTGCGATGGATATCGATGAGGAAGGAAACATTTCCATCACAAGATCTAATAGAAATAAGAATTCAGAATTCGATATTCGTGGTCATAGAGATTGGATGACCGAATCGATTGCCTTTGAATCTGTTGAGGATAGAAGAGCTTTTCTTCACAAAACTTTTGCTCCTGATCTTAGTAAAGAGAATGAATGGTTTCCTGATTTAAATAATGATAGCATTCACGATTGGCATGATCTTACCGTTGAGCAAGACGAAATTTGGATGTTAGAAGATACCGACAAAGATGGTATTGCAGATGTTTCAACTCAAATCATGAACGATTTTAATGATGAAATCAATGATCAAGCAGGTGCACTTTTAGTTCGTGATAACGACATTTTTGTAGGTATTGGTCCGGGTATGTATCGACTGACAGACACTAATGGCGATAAAATTTTAGATGAAAAAACGAGCATTGCCGATGGTTTTGCTGTTCATATTGGCTTTAGTGGTCATGGTATGTCTGGCGCAATCGAAGGTCCTGATGGTAAAATATATTGGGGAATTGGAGATATAGGTGCAAATATTACCACTGTAGATGGTGAAAATTATAAATACCCTAACGAGGGAATTATTGTTAGAAGTAATCCTGATGGCACCGATTTTGAGGTTTTTGCCCACGGATTAAGAAATACCCATGAGTTTGTTTTTGATGCCTACGGAAATATTATTTCTTCCGATAATGACGGCGACCACAAAGGTGAGAGCGAACGATTGGTACATATTGTAGAAGGTTCTGATGCAGGATGGAGGACCAATTGGCAATATGGAAAATATACAGACCCAAAAAACAATGGTTATAATGTATGGATGGATGAAAAATTATTTATTCCTCGTTGGGAAGGTCAGGCTGCATATATCATGCCTCCAATCCAAAATTTTCATAACGGACCAACAGGAATGAGATATAACCCTGGTACGGCACTTGGTAAAAAATGGATGGATAGATTCTTTTTAGTTGAATTCGT
>JANQUX010000360.1 GCA_030730545.1 Maribacter sp.
CTGCGAGATGTGTATAAGAGACAGTATTAATATCGTATTCAATCACGTCAAAAATAACTTTAAAGAAGAACTGACACTAGAAGAGATATCTTCTATGGTGAGTATGACCATACCTTCTTTTTGTAGGTACTTTAAAAAAATTACGAATAAAACCTATATTCAGTTCGTTAACGAATATCGATTGGTGCATGCCTCTAAACTTTTGGCAGAAAAACCAATGAGTATTACAGAAGTATGTTTTGAATGCGGATTCAACAACTTCTCTCACTTCAATAAATCGTTCAAAGCATTTACCGGTCAAAATCCGTCAGAATACCGCAATGAACTAAAAAATGTTTTGGTGTAAAAGTTATACCTTATATATAGTACTAAAATTTAAAGCTTCTAGATGGTGTATTAATCTGCCCATTTAGAAGCTTTTTTCGTTGCTCTATTCTTTTAGAGTTATAAAAAAATCTTAACTATTCTTTGCAATTTATAATCATGTAGTACCTTTATACCGCTATGATTAAAGAATTTACAGAAAGAGAATTAGACCGTATTATAGAAATGGCTTGGGAAGACCGTACGCCATTCGAAGCCATTACTTTTCAATTTGGTATCAGCGAACAAGAGACTATTGAAGTCATGCGTCGCGAAATGAAACCAAGTAGTTTTAGAATGTGGCGAAAACGCGTTCAAGGTCGCGCTACAAAGCATGCTAAATTAAGATCTGATGAAACAGACCGTTTTAGATGCTCTAGACAGCGAGGTATTAGTGGTAATAAAATATCTAAACGATAATTATTTAAACGTTTCGTTTAAAACTGCAGCTAGGCGAACACCGCCTTTTTGCAATTGGTCTGCAACGGTATCCCACCAATCATAACTGTATCGGTAGCTTAATTTTTCTCCAGTTTCTACCGAGGCATATACTTTTTCTGCCAATAAATGAGATTCTTCCACCCAATTAAGTAAACTTCCGCTCTGTAGAAAACTGATTTGTTGTTTCGACATTTCTGGATATTCGGTTGAAAGTTCCGTAAAACTCATTCCGTTATCATCGATCATATTAGAATCCCACACCCTATGTAAATTAGTACCACTACCAAACCATTGTAATTGTATATCGTTACCGCCTTTATCTTCTTCTCTACCTACATGCATAGGTTGATGTAAATCGCCAATTAAATGAACCAAAAATTTTAAATAAAAGGCTTTGTCCTCTTTACTACTATTTTCGTCTTTTATGATTTCAATACATGTATTTAACCCTTGTACCAAATCGCCATATTCGTTCTTCTCGATTTCTGCATAAGTCTTACCAAAAGGTATATTCACATAATGCCAAGCACTGAACTTATGATACGCTTTATCCGATTTTATTTCATCGCCAAAATTTGCTACCGCAGCTAAACTTTCACCCTCTAATAAATCGGCAATAGCGCGTTTTGCCTTTTTACTCAAATGCTGCTCGGCAACCTCACCAACAACTCGATGACCAGTTTTTGACCAATACATATCATTTGCAAAGGTGAAATTCGTTACCAAAAACAATAAAATAATACAATTCTTCATCACTAAAATTTTATCCAAAAATAGTACAACAAATTTTAAGGTATTGTTAAAACTTGGTAAGATTAAATTTATATCTGAACTTGCACAAATGAAGAAGAAGACGAGAAAATTAATAAAACGAAAACGGAGTATCCTAAAAATTATAGGCTTAGGTATTCTTGGGCTTTTTGGGTTATTTTTACTTTTTATAGGAAGTGTAAATTTAGGCTTATGGGGTAGCATACCCTCTAAAAAAGAACTCTCGAACTTTCAATATCAAATGGCATCTGAAGTTTACACTGCAGATAGTGTACTTATTGGCAAGTACTACTTGTATGACAGACAGCCCGTTGTTTACAGCGATTTTCCTGAGGTATTAAAACAAGCCTTAATTTCTATTGAAGATGAACGGTTTTATAAACACGATGGGGTTGACCTTAGAAGTTTAATTCGAGTAGGTTTTAAAACGGTGCTTTTGGGCGATAACTCTTCTGGTGGTGGTAGCACCCTAACGCAACAGTTAGCCAAAAATCTCTATCCTAGAAAAGAGCGGAATAAAACTAATATCGTTGTTGATAAGGTGAAAGAAATGATCATCGCCAAAAGGTTAGAGAACATATTCACGAAAGACGAAATTCTTACCAACTACCTAAACACCGTTTCTTTTGGTGACAACACCTTTGGTATTGAGAGTGCTGCTTTAAAATTCTTCAATACTCAGACTAAAGATCTCAATGCCACACAAGCATCAACCCTTGTAGGCATGCTAAAAGCTACTTATGGCTACAACCCAAGAATATTCCCAGAAAAAAGTCTAGGCCGGCGTAATTTGGTATTACGTGCCATGTACAATAACAACTTTATTTCAGAGGAACAGGTGACGCAATTTTCTCAAGAAAAGCTTCAACTAGATTATAGAGAGTTTGATTATAATGCAGGAATAGCACCCTATTTCAGGGAAGAGGTTCGTAAAGAAATGCTACGTTGGATCGCCGAACAAAATGATGATACCGATTATAATATCTATACATCGGGATTAAAAATTTATACGACCCTAAACTATAAAATGCAAAAATTGGCTGAAGAGGTGATGACAGAACACATGACCGATCTGCAAAATAGTTTTGAAAAAAGTTATGGTTCTAACGCGCCTTGGTTAAAAGATAAAAAGTTGATGGAAAAAATAGCTAAGCGAACATCAACGTATAAAAAGTTACAGAAATCGGGCTTGTCTCATGAGCAAATTGTCGATAGTTTATCAAATGACAAGCAGCCGAGAATATTCAATTCTTGGGATGGCGATAAGGAAATAACTGCAACTACTATGGATAGTATTCAGCATTATACCAAATTCTTAAACACCGGTTCTTTGGCTGTAGATCCTACAAATGGAGATATTCTGGTTTGGGTCGGCGGTATTAATTTTAAACAGTATAAATATGACCATATTTCGCAAAGTAAGCGCCAAGTTGGTTCTACATTTAAACCTATTGTATACACAACAGCTGTGGAACAAGGTGTTTCACCTTGTACTTATTTTTCTGCCGAAGAAATTGAATACGACAATCTAAAAGGTTGGTCTCCGTCAAATTCTGGTAATAAAGATGAAGCATACCTCAACTATTCTATGGAAGAAGGGCTGAGTAACTCTATCAACACCATTGCTGTAAAAGTGTTGGAGCAAGCCGGTATCGGTAATGTTTTAAATATGGCAAAAAGCATGGGTATTGAAGATAAATTACCAAATGAAGCTTCAATTGCTCTAGGCACAGGAGAAATTAAAATTATCGATTTGGCCCAGGCCTATACCAGTTATGCCAATAATGGAACGCATATAAAACCGTATCTAATTAAAAGTATAACCAATCATAAAGACTCCGTTTTAGTTGAATTTAAGTCCGAATTTAACGAAAAAGCCGCTTTTTCTAAAGAAACGAGCCAAATAATGATTGAAATGATGAAATCTACGGTGGATTCTGGAACAGCTGCTAGATTAAGAAGTACATACGGACTCAAAAATGACATTGCCGGTAAAACCGGTACTACCCAAAATAATAAAGATGCTTGGTTTGTTGCATTGACTCCGAAATTGGTTCATATTACTTGGGTTGGTCTCGACCAACATGAAATCGGATTCAGTAATACCAGTATCGGGCAAGGTGCAAATGCCGCTCTACCCCTATTCGGACTATGGATGCAAGAGTTGAACAAAGACAAATATTTTGATAAATACACAAAAACTATTTTTGAAAAAACTTCCGCTTCTGTATTAGAAGCATTGAATTGTGACCCTGTTAAGCGCGACGGATTCTTTAAGCGTCTCTTTAAAAATCCGAATAAAAAGAAAATTAAA
>JANQUX010000361.1 GCA_030730545.1 Maribacter sp.
GCATATTTTAGAGCCACTAAATCTAACCAACCACAACGTCTTGGTCTACCGGTAGTAGCACCAAATTCATTACCTACGCGACCCATAGTTTCACCATCTTCATCGAAAAGTTCGGTAGGGAAAGGTCCGCTGCCAACTCTTGTCGTATATGCCTTGAAAATACCTTTTACTGCACCAATTTGGTTTGGTGCAACACCAAGACCTGTACAAGCACCTGCAGCAGTTGTGTTTGATGAAGTTACAAATGGGTAGGTTCCAAAATCAATATCTAATAATGATCCCTGAGCACCTTCGGCCAATATTTTCTTACCTGCTTTTTGTGCTTGGTATAAATATTCTTCGCTATCAATGAAAGTTAATTGTTTTAAATCTTCAACAGCTTTAAAGAAGTCTGTTTCTAACTCGGCAAGATCATACTGAATATCTACATCGTAAAAGCTGATCATTGCTTCATGCTTGTTCGCTAGGTTACGGTATTTTTCTTTCCAATCGACCAATTCTAAATCACCGATTCGCATACCATTTCTACCAGTTTTGTCCATGTAAGTCGGACCAATTCCTTTTAACGTAGAACCAATTTTTGCTTTTCCTTTTGCTGCTTCAGATGCGGCATCTAACAAGCGGTGCGTCGGTAATATTAAATGTGCTTTTCTTGAAATGAATAATTTAGACTTTACATCTAAATTAAATTTCTTCAATGCATCTAATTCTTTCTGGAAAATAACAGGATCGATAACAACACCGTTACCAACTACATTCACTGCATTTTTATGAAAAATTCCTGAAGGGATTGTGTGTAGCACGTGCTTTATTCCGTCGAATTCTAAAGTATGACCAGCATTTGGTCCACCTTGAAAACGCGCAATTATGTCGTAATCTTGAGTTAATACATCAACAATTTTTCCCTTTCCTTCGTCACCCCATTGTAGGCCTAACAATAAATCTACTGCCATCTAAATATTATATACTTGGTTAGTTCTCTTTAATTTCTTTTTTGCCTGCATCTTTTGCAGGAGTATTTTTAGTCCCGTAAAAATAAAGGGAATGTGTGTTTATCGTAATATCAAAAACTTCTTCGATTGTTTTCTTTATAGTTTGAATTCTTGGATCACAAAACTCCATTACCTCGCCGGTATCGGTTAGAATAACATGGTCGTGCTGACGGTCGAAATATGACTTTTCGTATTGTGCCTGATTTTTACCAAATTGATGCTTGCGTACCAATTTACAATCTAATAAAAGTTCTATGGTATTATATAATGTTGCCCTACTAACGCGATAATTTTTATTCTTCATTTTAATATAGAGTGATTCTATATCAAAATGCTCTTCACTTACATAAATTTCTTGAAGTATGGCGTAGCGTTCAGGTGTTTTTCTATGTCCTTTGTCCTCCAAAAAGGTAGTGAAGACATTTTTTACAATTTCTTGATTTTTATCAGAAGACATATTTACTACATTAATACACAAAGGTACAGTTAAATTTTAATTTCCTTTTTCTAAATACGAGTAACTTTATCAATACCGTTGATGTTCATTAAATTATCGGTCAGCTTTTTTAATACTGCCTTGTTCTTGACCACCACGGTAATTTTACCTTTAAAGGTGCCACCATCTGTACTGAAATTTAAATTACGCATATTTACGTGCATAATATCAGAAATTACTTCTGTAATATCGCTCACTAACCCCATGTTGTCAATACCTGTCATTACAATATCTGCTTGGTATTCTTGCTGAGAAGAATCTATCCATTTCGCGCTAATGATTCGGTAGGCATAATTAGATTGTAAAGAGATGGCATTAGGGCAGTTCTGTTTGTGAACCTTAATACCTTCAGATACACTAACAAAACCAAATACATCATCGCCAGGTATTGGGTTACAGCATAAAGAGAGTTTATATTCTAGCTTTTCTTCTTCTTTACCAAAAACCAACATGTCATACTTAGAGGTAATCTCATCTCTATTGATATCTTCTGGTATCGGCGTTTTACGCATGCGATTTTTGAAGAAACTAATGAACGCATTGCTGTATGATGAAGCAAAATCTTTAAGCATGGCATTGTCTATAGATCCAATACCAACTCTATAAAATAAATCTAAACTTGTTTTAAGCTTAAAGAAGGTGACCATTTTATTTATGGAATCTTCGTTCAGCGTTATTTTTTGTGATTTTAACTTTCTACGTAAAATTTCTTTTCCGTCTTCGGCAACAGATTTTTTCTCTTCCCTTAAAACAGATTTAATTTTTGCTCTAGCCCGTGCTGTTGTAGCATAGTCTAACCAGTTTTGATTTGGTTTTGCTTGGTCAGAAGTGATAATCTCAAGTTGGTCTCCACTAGATAGTGTAGTATTCAATGGTACTAATTTACCATTGACTTTAGCGCCTCTTGTGCGCATACCTACTTCGGTATGTATGCTAAATGCAAAATCTAAGGGAGTAGCGCCTTTTGGTAAAGACTTTAATTCTCCTTTAGGCGTAAATACAAATATCTCTTTAGAATAGAGGTTGAGCTTGAATTCTTCAACAAAATCAACGGCATTGGTATTTGCGTTTTCTAATGCTTCTTGAAGCTTGTTCAGCCAAATTTCAATACCCTGTTCTTTTTGGTTACCGTGCTTGTATTTAAAGTGTGCTGCATAGCCTTTTTCGGCTATTTCGTGCATGCGTTCACTTCTGATTTGTACTTCTACCCATTTTCCTTTTGGTCCCATTACGGTGATGTGTAACGCTTCGTATCCGGTAGATTTAGGCGATGAGATCCAATCTCTTAATCGAACAGGGTTAGGGGTGAAGTGATCAGTTACGATAGAATAGATTTTCCAAGCAAGAAACTTCTCGTTTTGTACATCTGACTTATAGATAATACGAATTGCAAACTTGTCATAGATTTCCTCAAAAGTGACATTCTGGGCAATCATTTTTTTACGCATCGAGAAGATAGATTTCATCCTCCCTTTTATAATATAGTTGAGTCCTTCTTTTTTAAGGGAATTGTCAATAGTGTCCGAAAAGGCATCGATATACGCTTGCTGATCTTCCTTGCTATCTTCTATTTTATCTTTAATAGACTTATAAACCTCAGGTTCAGTATACTTTAAACTTAAGTCTTCTAATTCCGTTTTAATATTGTAAAGCCCTATTCTATGTGCTAAAGGGGCATATATGTATAAGGTTTCAGAAGCAATTTTGACTTGCTTATGCTCTGGCATAGAATCCATAGTGAGCATATTGTGGTATCTGTCTGCAATTTTAATAATGATTACCCTTACATCATCATTTAAAGTCAACAACATTTTTCTGAAATTCTCTGCTTGTTGAGAGATATTCATGTCTTTCTTTAAATGAGATATTTTTGTGAGTCCGTCTACAATACGTGCGACAGTTTCACCAAATATGCGGTCAATATCATCTAAGGTGTATTCGGTGTCTTCTACAACATCGTGTAATAGGGCAGATGCAATAGATACGGCATCTAGACCAATTTCTGATGCTACAATTTTTGCAACCGCTATGGGGTGAAAAATATAAGCCTCGCCCGATTTTCTTCGTTGCGTTTTATGCGCGTCAACAGCTACTTCAAAAGCACTTCGTATTAGTTTTTTATCCTCATCCGTTAGGTTTTGGTAACTAATACGCAGTAATTCTTTGTACTCGTGAGCTATAAGCTTATTTTCCTCTTCTATTGCTGCCTGTGTCATACTAGATTAAAAATAAGATAATCTTATATGATGGGCAACAAAAATTATGCCTTTAAATTACGTATGCGGTCAATAAGTGGAGGATGGGAATAATGCATGAAAACATATGCAGGATGCGGAGTTAAGTTGCTAAGACTGTTTTTTGATAGCTTTTTTAAAGAAGTCACTAATGGCAAGGC
>JANQUX010000362.1 GCA_030730545.1 Maribacter sp.
TAAAACCAACTGGCTCATCAGAGAATGAATTAACAATACCACTGAACCCACTTTCGTTCTGGTAAATATCATTGTCTGCTGAATTTATCACACCATCCCCATTAAAATCTTGCGGCGTAGGTACTAACAACTTGGTAAATTCTGTTGTAATACCAATAACATTATCTTGATCTAAAATAAAATCAAACCCACCACCAAAACTTAACTTACTAGGTAAGAAGTTTTCTTGTCCGCCAGCATCATACTGAATTTTACCACCAATATTAGAAAGGTTGAAACCTGCTCTCCATCTACCATCAAAATTAGTATAAGCTATTTCACGTGATCTATAGAAACCAGAAACATCAACCGCAAATGAATTGGCAGCTTGAGAATCTACATTAGTATCTGGGAATCTTAAATTAGACCTAATATATCTACCACCAACGGCCATAGAGAAAGTCGGACTCAATTTTAGAGAGTACGAACCATCTAGTGCTAATTCATTTGGTTTAGCAATAGTACCTGGGTCATTTGCAAATTGTCTTAATTCTATTTCACCTAAAGTAAAATATCGTAAACTCACTGCAAATGCACTCTGGTCATCTAGTTTATTATAAAAACTAGCGTTTAACAATGAAATATCGGTGATTATACTTTCTAAATAAGGAGTATAACTAATACCTATACCCATTTTACGGTCCGCAAAAGCAAACTTAGCAGGATTCCATTGTTGGGAAAAGGCATCTGTAGACGTTGCCACACCCATGTCACCCATACCCGCAGATCTTGCATCTGCTGCAATTGTTAGAAAAGGTACAGCTGTGGTTATAACACGTTGATTATCTTGTGCGAAAATTTTACCTACAAACAATACAATGAAAATTATTGAGATTTTTCTCATCAGAATTAATTCTTTAATTAATAAAAACGAAATATACCTTATAAATATATTTACAATAGTTATTTTACATCTAAACGCTGTTTTTCCCGTTATCTTGCATAAGCAACAAGAATTTTGTGCGAATTTGCCCGCAAAGCAATCTACCATCTATTTTACACCTTCTTCCACTATAAAAAATAACACTTATATATACTTTCAAAAAGAAATATTCAAAACCATACTAATTAATCGTTTTAAGCGTTTACCTAATTAAGCGAGCCTAAATTTATTGACAGTTCGATATGAGATTTTTAAAATTATTTTTAATTGTAAAATAATCTCATAAAAACACCGTTCTATTGAGCGAAAGTGACAAACAAATTAAAAGAAATTATAGTATCATATTCTGTAGCGACCAAACTACTATAGTATATGTAAATTGAACTCAAGTCCTAATTATGAAAAAACATTTAATAAAAGTTGTACTCTCATGCACGGTATTAGTAGGAGGTTTTACAGTAAGTAGCTGTTCGAAATCCTCATCTGGAAAAAATACCTCTAGAGCTACAGGTTGGAAGATAAATGCCAAAGAAGGTGGTTTTCAATACAATACCGACTTTAAAGAGCAAGAAACTGCTCCAGGCTTGGTGTTTGTTGAAGGTGGTACATTTACTAAAGGTAAAGTACAAGATGATGTAATGCATGATTGGAACAATACCCCAACTGCACAACATGTACAGTCTTTTTATATGGATGAGACTGAGGTAACTAACGTCATGTATCTAGAATACCTTGACTATTTAAAAAGTGTTTACCCTCCAGAAAATCCGAAATATACTAATATCTATGTTGGTGCTCTACCTGATACTTTAGTATGGAGAAACAGATTAGGTTTCAACGAAACTATGACAAATAATTACCTGAGACACCCAGCATATGCAGAATACCCTGTGGTAGGAGTTAACTGGATTCAGGCAACACAATTTGCAGAATGGAGAACTGACCGTGTAAACGAGGTTATGCTAGAAAGAGAAGGTTATTTATCTGAAGATGCAAAATACCAAGCATCTACAGGGGAAGTTCAAGGTACCTTTAGTACTGAGGCTTACTTAAACAGACCAGAATCTGTTTATAACGGACAAATTGATTCTTTACAAGGAAAGCAGAAAAAAGATAGTACATCTACTTTCGCAAAAAGAAGTAGTGGTATTATTATGCCAGAATATAGATTGCCTACTGAAACTGAATGGGAATATGCTGCTCAGGCACAAGTTGGTCAAAGAGAATATAATAACTATAGAGGTAGAAAAAAATACCCTTGGGAAGGTGATTATACTCGTAACGGACAACGTGTAGGTAGAGGTGATCAATTAGCTAACTTTAAGCAAGGTAAAGGTGATTATGGCGGAATCGCAGGTTGGTCTGATGATGGTGCCGATATTACTGCACAAGTAATGTCTTACAAGCCTAACGATTTAGGTCTTTATGATATGGCTGGTAACGTTGCCGAATGGACTGCTGATGTTTACCGACCAATAGTTGATGACGAAGTAAGTGATTTTAACTACTACAGAGGTAACATATACATGAAAAGTGCAATAGGCGAAGATGGTAAAGTAAACATCTTAAGAGATACTATTGTTTTTGACACTTTACCAAACGGAAAAGTAGTTGCAGTAAATTTACCAGGTGAAATTAAAATGGTACCTGTTGATGAAGAAGAAACGTATTTAAGAACAAATTTCTCTTCTAGTGATAATAGAGGATATAGAGATGGTGATTCTGGATCTTCAAGATTTTACGACAGATTTAATGACGGCGAAGAAGAAGACCCAAACAAAAAAATGTACAACTCTCCTAAGCATTCAGTTGAAAGAGATTCATTAGGTAATCTTGTTAAAGGTTTTGACGTATCAAACAACAGAACTACATTAATTAATGATGAAGTTAGAGTATTCAAAGGTGGTTCTTGGAGAGATAGAGCGTATTGGTTAGATCCAGCACAAAGAAGATACTTACCAGAATATATGGCGACTGATTACATTGGCTTTAGATGTGCAATGTCTAGAGTTGGTTCTAAGTCAAAAACAAAGAACAAAACAGTTAGAGGAAAAAAAGCTAAATAATTTTTCTCTTTACAAACTAAAAAAAGCTCCTTTCTTAAGGGGCTTTTTTTTATCTTCGATTTTATGAAAATTCAAGATTTACATTCCGCTTTTTTAGCGAACCCTTCTATCAGTACCGATACCAGAAAAATTAAAGCTAACGACATATTCTTTGCTTTAAAAGGAGATAATTTTAATGGCAATACGTATGCTCAAAAAGCTCTTGATAGCGGAGCAAGTATTGTCATTATCGATGAAAAAGAATATCTAATTGACGATAGAACAATTCTTGTTAAAGATGTATTGACGACGCTACAACAGCTTGCAAATTTTCATAGAAAACAATCTAAAGCGCAAGTTATAAGTCTTACCGGTAGCAATGGTAAAACCACCACTAAAGAACTAATTAATGCCGTTTTAAGTACCACTTACAAAACTATAGCTACTAAGGGAAATCTAAATAACCATATAGGTGTTCCATTGACATTATTGACTATTGAACCCGATACTGAAATTGCCATTATTGAAATGGGCGCAAATCACATTAAAGAAATCGAATTTCTTTGCAAAATTGCTGAACCAGATTTTGGGTATATCACAAATTTCGGAAAAGCACATTTAGAGGGCTTTGGAGGTGTTGAAGGCGTTATTAAGGGAAAAAGCGAATTATATGAATATCTCACCTCTCATAAAAAGGGAATTTTTTTAAATGCTGACGACCCTATTCAAAAAACTAAGCTAAGCACTTACACGAAAAAATTTGGTTTTAGTTCTGAGGATTCTAAATACTATATTATTAAATTACTGGAGGCTCAACCATTTGTTCACCTATTAGTAGAAGACGTCCATATGGAGACTAATTTAATTGGCGCGTATAACTTCTCGAACTGTTGTGCTGCAATTGTAATGGCAAAATATTTCAATGTTGAGTTAGATGATATAAAAAAGGCGCTTGAAAAATATACTCCGGATAATAATAGATCCCAGATATTAAATAAAAGCGGGCACTATATTATTTTAGACGCCTATAATGCCAACCCTTCTAGCATGACCGTCGCATTAGAAAACTTTAATTCTTTAAATAAGAAACGAAAAGTTTTAATTCTGGGTGATATGTTCGAATTAGGCGAGTCTGCAAAAGAAGAACATCAAAATATTTCAGACTTAGCAACGAGCTTAAATTTTGAAGATGTGATATTGGTTGGAGAGAATTTTTATCTAACGGATTCAATCGCTATTAAACTAAAGAATTTTGAAGAATTGAAATCTTACCTAAATAAAAACCCTTTACAACCTAAATCTTCTATATTGATTAAAGGTTCTAGAGGAATGGCTTTAGAGCGTGTTTTAGAAAGTTTGTAATATTTAATTTATAACTCTTATTACGCTACCACAGGTCAACATTTTATCGCCGAAATAAGGATTCTTAATAGCCTTATCTAAACTTAACCAGTCTCCACCAGTATTATTATCTGCCATAGGGCAATGCTGAATGTAAATAGGGTTACCGTAATTCGTTAATTGAGAAGATATAAAGATAATAGCATTTGACAGATTCTTAAATTCTAAACGATTCTTCTCCAAATCTTTACTCTTTTCAATAATTACAAGCGATGTGAGGGCAGATTTAATATTACCCTGAAGATTATTATCCATTCCTGTTTGATCTACTGAAATTAATGCTTTATTAAGTTTCTCGGCGAACAATGTTGAATTAATAGAATTTGATTCAACCAATGCATCCTTGAAATCGAAATAAACTTTTAATGCTTCCTTCAAGTTCCGATTCTGTTCTAAAGTCAATTTATTTAGATGTTCTTGATGCTTTGCATTTTGGCTTATTTCAAGATTATTAGAATACATCATTGAATTCTTGCCTTGTAATTGCGCTGCAGCATCAATTACAAAAGCACCATTAGTGACAATTTCATCACCTGTTTGTAATCCTTCCAATACTATGTAATTCTTACCAACAGATTCACCTAACTGAACTTGTAACATTTCAAATTCAGGTTTATTGGCATTTACCTTTTTATAGACAACAGACCGTTCGCCCGTCCAAAGAACGGCACTCTTCGGCACCATTAACAGTTTTTCATCGGCACCATCGACATTTACCTTACCTTCAACAAACATACCCGGCTTCCATTTTCCATCTTTATTTGAAATATCGGCTCTAACAGAAACTACTCTACTACCCCTGTCCAGTATTGGCTCTATGAAAGATATTGTTGCTTTAAGAGAAGTTCCTTTAAAAGCTTCTGACACTATTTCAATTTCCTGTCCAATTTTTAATAGTGGCATCTGATTTTCGTATGCTTGAAAAACCGCCCATACTGTTGATAGACGAGATACCTTAAACAAAGGATCACCTTGTTTAAAATAATTACCTTCAGAAGCTATAATTTCTATTACTGTACCCGCAACATCAGCTACCAAAGGAAAATTCTGAATAGGCTTACCACTCTTTAATAAATCATCTATCTGTTTGTCTGTTAATTTCCAAAGTCCCAAAGTATTTCTTGCCGCAGCATATAATTTTTCATGGGTATCTTTATATGACGCAGAGGTAAGTAATTTATCTTGAGCCAAGTACAAATCTGGACTATAAATTGTTCCTATAACTTGACCCTTTCTTACATATTCACCTATATAATTCACTTCTAACTTATCTAATCTACCATCGAACAATGTGGTTTGAGTAGCATTTGTTTTATCATTGGATGTTATCTCTCCCGACAGGGTTACATGTCCATTTTGTGCACTAAAACCAATAATACTAGTTTGTACATTTGCCAATGCAACTGCACGTTCACTCATTTGAAAACTATTATCGAACTGAGTATTAATATCAAAACTCCTTTTCACTAAATCCATTCCGCAGATTGGACAAGTTCCTTTTTCATCACTGTCAACATTTGGGTGCATTGAACATGTAAATGTGATTTTATCAACAGAGTTCTTTACCTCTATGGATTTATTAGTATCTGATTCGCCGAAAAACCAATATCCCAATAGTAGGCCAAAAAGCAATACCACCAAATAGACTGCGTATTTTTTATATTTCGCTAAGCTCTCCATCGCATTATTTTTTTTCCAATTTTAATTCTTGCCAAAAACTATATAATACAGGCACAATTAATAATGTTACCAGAGCAACCAACATTCCGCCAAAAGCGGGTATAGCCATCGGTATCATTATATCTTTACCATGACCTTTTGCCGTTAGTACGGGTAAAAGTGCCAATAAAGTAGTTGCCGTAGTCATTAAACATGGTCGAATTCTCTTTTTACCTGCATTCAATACAGCTGCTCTAATTTCTTCAACTGATGCTGGTTTTTTTTCTGCAAAACTTTGTTTTAAATAAGTTGCTATTACTACACCATCATCAGTTGCAATACCAAACAAGGCAATAAAACCGACCCAAACGGCAACACTCATATTTATAATTCTAACATTAAATACACTTCTTAAATCATTTCCTAAGAAACTAAAGTTTAAAAACCAACTTTGTCCATAAAGCCACAATAACATAAAACCACCTGCAAAGGCAACAGCTACTCCTGAAAATATCATTAAAGACACCGCTAACGACCTGAATTGCAGGTATAATATAAACAATATAGCAAGTAGTACTAACGGTATAATTAAAGATAAGGTTTTCTCTGCATGAACATTATTTTCGTATGTACCTGCAAACCTGTAACGCACACCATCAGGAACAATTAATTCCCCTTTTACTATTTTTTCTTCAACAATACGCTTTACCTCTTCTACCACAGTTACCTCGGCCAAACCCTCAATTTTATCAAACAAAACATAGCCTGTTAAAAACCCATCCTCGCTTTTTATCATTTGAGGACCCTTTTCGAATTTAATATTCGCCAATTCGGAAAAAGGTACAGAACTACCATCTGGCAATGAAACGATTATATTTTGTAAATCTTTAGGATTAGACCTTAACTCTCTAGGATATCGAATAGTTACATCGAAACGCTCTCGACCTTCAATTGTTTGAGTCAATACTTTGCCTCCAATTGCAGATTCTAATATCTCTTGTAATTCGTTTATGGTCACTCCATATCTCGCGGCCCTATCTCTATCAAAGACAACATTTATATAAGGTTTTGCAATAATTCTATCGGAAAAAACAGAAGCTTCATCTATTTCTTTTATTTGTTTTAATTCTTTTTCTAATTCATAGCCGAATTTTTCAATAGCTTCTAAATTAGGTCCGAAAATTTTAATGCCCATTGATGAACGCATACCAGTTTGAAGCATTACCAACCTAGTTTCTATTGGTTGTAATTTGGGCGCAGAGGTAACGCCAGGTATATTGGTGATTTTTACTATTTCATCCCAAATATCATCTGCACTATTTATATGTGAACGCCAATTTCTAAAATGTTCACCGTCGTTATCAACGATTAAATTATTTTGAGAAGTACCTGAACCAGCAGAAACAAAACCTCCGCTTTTTGTATAAAACTTACCATCTTCTGAAGTTTTGAACGCAAGTGGAATTCCACTTTCATCTAACATAAATTCAGTTTTATAGATTATGACGTTTTCAAACATTGATAAGGGTGCAGGGTCTAATGCCGAATTAACGCGACCCGCCTTACCAATAACAGTTTCAATTTCAGGAATAGAAGCAACCGCCATATCTAATTGCTGCAATATTTTTTTATTTTCAGATATACCAGAATGAGCTGTAGAAGTCGGCATTAACAAAAACGACCCTTCATTTAATTTTGGCATAAACTCTTTACCAATAGAAGCATATACCAATGAGCCCAATATCAATAAAAATAAAGGTATGCTCAAGAAAGCCAATTTATGAGCCATTGCCCAAAGTAATATTTTTTCGTAAAATTTATGAAAAGCATATAGCATACTTAAAATGGAAAAGGTGGCTAGCAACACGAATATCAAATCTGAAAAATAATTATTATCATACCCTAACGGGTTCCAATAATAAGTAAGAATAAGTAGTATCGACGACACTACATATACAATTCTTATGCGTTTAAAATACTTTTTACTGATTATTTTGAACTCTTTTAACAAGTTCAAAATCATTACACCTATTAGTACTAGACCAATCCAAAAACCAGAAAGTATAGCAAGTAAGCCACTTAAACCTATAAGATAAGAACCAATGTTTTTTATCTTAAACTCTTTAAAATTAATACTATACCATTTAGCAATTATTGGAGGGATTACGAATAATGACAATAACATGGCCGCAAGTAAAGCTGCTGTTTTTGTAAAAGCCAGAGGGGAAAATAATCTACCTTCTTCACCAGTTAAAGCAAATACCGGAATAAAACTTAAAATTGTGGTTAAACCTGCGGTAACGATGGCCCCCGAAACTTCGCTAACACCTTCAATTACTACATCATCAATTGAATTACCGGTTTTATCTAGCTCCAGTTTCCGAACAATATTTTCCGATAAAATAATACCTAAATCGACCATTGTACCTATGGCAATCGCAATACCCGACAAGGCGACAATATTTGCCTCAACACCAAATAACTTCATAGCAATAAAAACCACAAGCACCGCTACAGGTAATAATGCAGAGATTATGATGGATATTTTTAAATTACGCAGCATTATTAAGACTACTAATATTGCTATTAATATCTCTAAATACAGTGCCGAACTTAATGTACCCAAAGTACTTTTTATAAGCTCTGTTCTATCATAAAATGGAACAATGGTCAATTTAGAAATAGAACCATTATCAAGTTTTTTAGATGGCATGCCTTTGCCTAATTCCTTTATTTTTTGTTTGACAGATTCAATTACTTTTTGAGGATTTGAACCATATCTACTTACAACGACACCACCTACAACTTCAGCGCCTTCCTTATCGAGAATACCTCTTCGTTCTTTTGGACCCAAGGTTACATTGGCAATATCTTTTACTCTTATAGGAACAAAATCATTTGAAACTACCACAGTACTTTCGATATCAGCTATTTTTTGTACCAAACCTAAGCCCCGAATCAAATATTCTGCGTTATTAATTTCTATGGTATTTGCACCGACATTTTTATTCGTTTCTTTAACTGCCTTTACAACATCTTTTAAAGAAATTTGATATTGACGCATAAGTTGAGGGTTCACCTCAATTTGATACTCTTGAACATGACCACCAATAGAAGCTACTTCGGCAACATCATCTGCAGAAGAAAGTATATTTTTAACATAAAAGTCTTGCACTTTTCTTAATTCATGCAAATCCCAACCACCCGTAACATTCCCATCTTCATCTCTTCCCTCAATAGTATACCAAAATAATTGACCCAAAGCATTTGCATCAGGACCAAGTTTTGGAGTGACACCTTTAGGCAATAAATCTGACGGCAAACTACTCAGCTTTTCTAAGATTCGGCTACGACTCCAATAGAACTCAACATCATCGTCGAAAATTAAATAAATAGTTGAAAATCCGAACATTGAAGAGCTACGCACCGACTTTACGCCGGGAAGCCCCAATAGATTAGAGGTTAGAGGGTAAGTGACCTGATCTTCAATATCTTGAGGTGATTGCCCTTCCCATTCCGTATACACTATTTGTTGATTATCCCCTAGATTAGGAATAGCATCTACCGATACCGGATTTGAACCTACAAGTATATTATTTTCAGTAAATGGGGTACTCATTAAACCCCATACCAAAAGGACTAATAACATAACAAATGCTATTAGCTTATTCTGTACAAGATATTTAATTAAACCGTTTAGCATAAACCTTATAAACCTACTTGTTCATTAAAAACTATAGGCCTCTGTCAATAAACGTAGGAAACAAGTATAGATTGTAGATAGAAGACAACTAATTATTCAATGTTTTAATCATAAATAACGCCTTCAATAAATAACTATACTTTATGAAAAATTGTGGGATATACTGGATTCGAACCGGTGACCTCTGCCCTGTCAAGGCAGCGCTCTAAACCAACTGAGCTAATATCCCTTTAAAATTTATTATAAGGGGATAAAGATACTACATATCCTATTTTAAAATGAAGTGATAAAAATAAAATCATTCGATTTGATTTTATCTTCATTAAAAATAATCGAATAAGGCAACTATACCATTATAAGAAATTACACAAGAAAAGAAAAGTGCCGCGAATAGACCAATATTTAGCCATGTACCAGCCTTATAAATGGTCATTAATCCTTTATTATTGATTAAGAGAATTATGCCAATTATTACTAAGGGTAATACAAATACATTAAAAACTTGCGATAGTATCTGCATTTCAATAGGGTTTGCCCCATAAACAGGTACAATTAAAGCAAATACGCAGGCAATCGCCGTTATAATTCTAAATTGCTTTGAATTGGTATCTAATACACCAGATTGATAATCTGCCAACAATATCGGTGCAATTAACAAACAAGGAAATATTGAAGATAAACCCGCACTTAGGGTACCAAAAAAGAACAGTGTAAGCGCAAATTTACCTGCGACAGGCTCTAATGTATTCACCATGTCCAATACTTGGGTTACGGGTTTCCCTTGATGAAATAACGCTCCGCATGCCACAGCCATTACGGATGCACTAATGAAGAACACCAACGTTGCCGCAATTATCGCATCTTTCTTTTGTTGCGAACGATTTTTTATCGTCCATCCTTTTCCTTTTACAAAAAGTGGACGCGACAGAAAAGTTGCTGCCGCCATTGTGGTACCCACAAAAGCAGCTACCATCATTTGACCTCCTTCCACTTTCGGAATTGTTGGTATCAACCCCTTCGCTACCTCAACAGGTAAAGGATATACCATGAACAAAGAAATAATAAACGAGAGCCCCATAATCGTGACAAAAATGACAAGTATTTTCTCAAAGAAGGCATATTTACCGACCATTAAGAACCCATAAAACACCACTATTACCACAATAGCTATTGACAATACTGCTTCATATTTAAGGTCTGCTAAACTTGGAAAATATATTAGAAAAATCTCGTAAATGATATTGGCGGAAATACCTAAAATCCCCATTAAGGAATTCCACTGACCAAATGATATACCTAAAATTATAAGAATCGCAATTAACTTACCCCATTTTAAATGTTTCTTAAATGCATACAGTGCTGTTTCGCCCGTAACTAATGCAAAATTCCCGTATGCATACATTAACAACCCCGAAAAAATACAACTGAGAAGAAGCACCCATAAAAGTTGCATGCCATATGTACTACCAGCTACGATCATTGAAGTTACGCTACCGGTACCTATGGTATAGCCTATGGCAAAAATACCTGGTCCAAAAGCGAGAACTACCGCCAATATTTTTTTCCAGATTGATAGTTTAATTGGCTTGCTCATCTATTTGTAATTTAAGTTTGGAGGTAGATATTGTAATTGATGGCATTCAGTTTAGGTGTTCAGCTCGGTTGAACACTTATTGTAATAATTATTTGAATCTATACTTTTTAATTGAAATAGAACAAGCATTTCTAATTTAAGCGAAGCTTAGTTTGAACCATCGCATAAATGTTAGAGAGTTTTATTTAACAATGCTAATCTAAGCGTACTCAGTAAGAAAATATTTTAAATATTATAACAATACTGGTAAAGGTTTTTGAAATGCACTTTCATTTTTTCTCTTGCTAATTGCGGATTTTGCTCATTGATAGCATCAAAAATATCTTGATGTTCTTGAATACCTTTAAACGCCATGTCTTTATCGCAAACATGGTATTTTTCAAAATTGGTCAATATCTCTGGTATAATAATAAGCATGAAAGTGTTTAAGGTACTATTTCCGCTTGCCTTTGCTATGGCCAAATGAAATAATAAATCTTCTTGAACTGCATCTTCTGCATTTTCAACTTTTTGCTTATACGCTTCTAACGAGTTTTTTAATCGCTTTAAGTCGTCTTTGGTTCTTCTTCTAGCTGCCAGTCTAACCGTTTTAAGTTCTAGCAATATTCTTGTTTCTACTAAAGATTTAAAATCTGGCTCTTCTAATCTTAAAATTTCATTGACCATACCATTCATAGCGATCTGCCCAATATCTGCTACAAAGGTTCCGCTTTGTGGTTTTGATATTAAAATTCCATAAAACTCTAATTTTTGAATCGCCTCACGAACACTCGTTCTACTAACCCCAAATTTATCTGAAAGGGATCTCTCGGAAGGTAATTTATCACCAGGCTCGAGATTTTTATGATTCATTAAATCTCGAATCTGAATTACAATATCATTTTGTATTTCTTGGTTTTCGGTCCTTGTGAGGATTTCTATTTTCATATATAGCTTGTCATTAATAGAAAAATGATTAGTAAAACAGTTTGCTGAAAATTAGTTACACAAATGAACAATTGTGTAAAATTAGCTTTCAACGTATTATTACTCAGTTCTAAACCCTAAGGTTAAATGAAGTTTACCGGCCTAAAAAAGACCAGTAAATTCATTTCAACAAATTTAACTCAAACAACTTTCTTATTTACATTAAGTATATTAATCGTTAAATACTAATGTGTTACTTCTAATTCGTAATATTTAACTTTAGCAGAAGCTCCGGCATCAAGGGTTTGCAAATAGTTACCTGCTTTAAAATAATTTTCAAAAACACCCCATTTTTCCATATGAATGTCTTCATAAATCACAGATTCGGTTTCATTTAAGATGACCTCCATTCTACCATTAGAGGCAATAATTTCAAATGTAAAAATATCTGTACCTATTTCATCAGGGAATGTGTAACCTTCATCATCGCCCCAAGCATCGGTATGTAATATTTCTTCATCTGATGCATTAATATTCTTTAGCACTTTTGTTTTAACCCTAATTTTTCCATCTTGCCAATATATTTTTAATATCGGTGGAGCATTATTATCATTCTCACCAATTAAATCTCGTTGAGCATTGGTTAACCTACCATGAATTTGCATAACCATAGTTCTATGATAATCTCCACTTGCATCTGTTGTTATTTCTGGTACTGACAAAGTACCTTTCATTCTGCCACCTTCTGCAAAAGTCCAATTTGTACTATTGCTACCCGGTACCATTTGTTCTCTCAGCTCTGTTCTAGAATATGAAGAGTTCGCTGTTGAAGAACCTGGGGAGGTATAAAAAACTAATGAGCCATCTGTAGAATCATTATACATATATGGTATTAACTTTTCATCTGTAGCATAATCTAAAATCTCGGGTGGCTCAACCTCATCAGGACTACCGATAGGTAATGTCACTTTCCAATTGCTTAAATTAATATTTGGCAAAAAGAAATCAACCCCTTCTACCATTACTTCTTCTTCAACCTCTTCTTCTACTTCAGGCGCAGGTGTTTCTTCTACTTCTTCTACCACTACCTCTGGAATAACTTCTGGTTCATTTACCTCAGAATCGTTACTACAACCATATATAGAAATTACAACAGCAAAAACTATAATGAACTGGTAGCTCATCTGTTTACTTACTTCTATTATTTTATTTAATATCATATTTCTAATTATTTATGCTCAACCTCAAGTTCATAAAAACTTACTTTTGCAAAAGAACCTGCATCTCTACTTTGAAAATAATTACCTGCTTTAAAATAGTTTTCAAATATGCCCCAACGTTTCATATTAGCATCATCATAGACGGCAAATTCTGAATTATTGAGTGATACCACCATTTTACCATCGGTAACTTTAATTTCAATTTGAAATCTATCAAATCCTACTTCTTCTTCAAAATTAAATCCTTCATCATCTGTCCAAGCTTCTTCATGTAAAATGCCTACAGCATCCACACCAGAAAATTTGAGTTTTTTTGTTTTGACTCTGATTTTACCATTCTGCCAATAAATCTTTAATACAGGTGGTGCGTTATTATCTTTTTGACCTATTAAGTCTTTTTGCTCATTAGTCAATCTACCATGTATTTGTAAAATGATAATTTTATGATATTTACCATTACTATCTTTAGAAACCTCGTCAACAGAAAGTTTTGCTTTTAAAGTGCCGCCTTGACTAAATGTCCAATTAACATTATCATTACCAGGCACCATTTGCTCTCTAAGTTCTGACCTTGAATATTTAGTATTTGCTGTGGTCGCTGTAGTTGGGTAAGCGTAAAAGGTTAATGCCCCTTTCGTTGAATCATTGTACATATAAGGCTTTAAAGTCTCATTTGTACCATAATTCAAAATTTCGGGCGGTTCAACACTAATTGCGCCTCCTTTTCCTTTACCCTCAGGTATAGTAACCTTCCAATGGCTTAAATCAATCGTTGGTAGTTTTAGTTTTTTATTTTTTTTAACTTTTTCTCCTATCAAGTTAGAATCAGGATGGTCGCTTTTCTTCTTTTGTGCAGTAGCACTAAAAGTAATAGATAAAATCAATATTAAATTAAAAATAGTCCTTCTGTAAATTATCATATTATTAAATTTATTGAAGAAAGGTTAAAATAAGTGAATTTTAAATGTTGGAACTGTCTGTTAAATAACCACCCAGAACTTTTGTGAAAGTCTGGGTGGTATTTAATTTTAATTTTTACTAATTCTCTGTTACAATAACATTGTCTAAAAAGACTTCATTACTGCCATCCACTGCATTTAAAGCTCTAACATAAATAACTATTTTATTTGAAGAAGCGGTAAATGTAAACGTACTTGTCGTAAATACAGCCTTATCAGTATTGAAGTCATTTGTTATATCAAAATAAGCATCAATAGCAGCATCAGTTTTTGAAGCATCAATACCAGTCTCTGTAGTTATTTCATTGTTTAAAATAAAGACCTCTGTATTAATACCTGCAGCTTCTGAACGTGTATCAATAGAAAAAGTATAACTTTTACCTTGCTCTACTGATACTAATTGATACATACGACGACTACTGTCACTAAATTTAGCTCCTCTTGACGCATTTCCATCTCCTGTATTAGCTGGTTGCTCATTGGTGCCATATGTAGCATCTATATAATCGTTTAAAGCTGTATTATTCCATAATACTTGGTATGGGCTAGGAACATCTTCTCCACTTCCATCAAGATTCTTAACTGTATTGTTAGGAGTCATATCCCAAGCATCTACATTATCACCATTATCAACTCCTGTATACTCATCTAAAGAACCATTAAGAACTTGAACTACAAACCCTTGAGATACCACCAATTGTTCTGTAACTACACTGGTGTTTCCAGTAATACTAGTAGCGGTCAAGGTCACTGTATAAATACCGTCTTCATCATAGGTATGTGATGGGTTCATTCCCGTAAATTGGAAACCATCTCCAAATTCCCATAAAAGCATTACAGCATCTATTGAAGCATCCATGAAATTAAATGTTCTATAATCATCTGGATCAATTTCAGATGTAAATGCAGCCGTTACTGGTGCTAGAATAGTAATATTTTTACTTAACTCAGCCGATAAATTAGAATCATTTTTTGCAGTTAATGTCACAGTATACGTATCGGCATTTTCATAAATGTGAGTTGGTGTTTCTTCTGTTGATGTATTACCATCACCAAAATTCCATTCGAAACTTGTTGCACCAGTAGAAGAATTGGTAAACGAATATTCAAGATAATTTTCTTCACTTTGAACAGAAGTAAATCCTGTAGAAGGTGGCACTGCACCCGCTGCACCAATGTCGATGGTGAAATCATCAAGTCTTCCTTCAACTTCACCATTGGTAAAGTAAATTGCAACGGTGTTATTTACGCCAGAGTTAAAAGACAATTTTTGTTGTACATAAACGTCTGGTTCAGAATCATCGGTAACAGTTACAGAAGCAATTGTACCTTCTGACACCTCTTCATTTGTCGTAAAGGTTCCGCCATTTGCAGTAACCCCTAATATAGCAACAGTCATAGATGGATCAGAAGAACCACTTAACATAGTGTACCAGAAACTTAAATCATAATTTGAATCTGGTTCTACGGTAATTTCTTGATAACCAACACGGTCACCCGCAGGAGTAGGCAACTTAGCACCTTGATCACCGAATGTTACCGGACTTCCAGTAATTTGAATTACTCCGCCTAAATCATTGTTTCTCCAAGAATCTCGACCATCGCCACCACCATCTGATAATGTACCATCTTCAAAGCCTGCTTCTAAAATAACTGGTTGAAATGGACCTTCTACAACCAAAACTTCAACTGTAGTAGAACCAGTAACACCGTTTGCATCTGTAGCGGTTAAGGTAACTGGGTAAGTACCTTCGCCATCAAAGGTGAAAGAAGGATCTTTATCGGTAGTGGTATTACCGTTACCAAAATCCCATATAAAATTATTTGCCTCAGAAGACAAATTACTAAAAAGAATGGTTCTAAAATCATCTATAGATGAGGCGTACGAAAAGCCGGCTGCAGGAAAAGCAGTATCAGCTTGTGAATTTGCACCTGGTAAATCATCTCTAAAAAGTTCATCATTTACACAACTAGCCACAAAACCAGCGGACACCAAACATAACAGCAGCAGTTTTGCTTTATTTAATATACTTAATTTACGATTCATAGTTTTTTATTTTAATATTAATACCCTGGGTTTTGTGTTAACAAACCTCCACTTAAATTAATTTCACTTGCTGGAATTGGTAACAATAATGATCTTGAGGTAAATATATAACCCTCTTCAATTGCATGTGCACTCAATACCGCATCTGCTACTCCGAACCTCAACAAATCGAAAAAACGTTGATTCTCAAAAGCCAGTTCTACACGTCTTTCTACAAGCAGCTCTGTTTTAGATACACTTGACACACTGTTTGGAGCGGTGTCTGGAAATGCTCTATCCTTTACTTCTTGAAAAGCCATTAGCGCCCCTAAATCTGACGTGCTAGTTCCTGTTCCAATTGCAGCCTCAACTCGCATTAAAAGTACATCTGAATATCGAATCGCGATATAATCGTTTCCTGCATCACGTGCATTGTTACCATATGTTGGCGGAAATACTGAAAAATCTGACCCGTCTGGTAAAAACTTAGTTACCTCTGTTCTTGTCGGGAAAGTAAAATAAGAAACACTTGTTCTATCTCCTCCAAAAGCGTTAAAGTCTGCAATTAAATTATCATTTACAATATTTTGACCATCATCGCCACCTTGACGAAAAGTAGATGTAAACTCAGCAGAGAAACCTTGACTTTCTTGTGCATTTCCTGTCACATACTGTACTGCAAAAATAATTTCGTCATTTAGCTCAGAGTAAAAGACATCATTATAATCTGACATTAACGAAAATCTGCCACTACTTATTACCGCGTCACATAATTGTTGCGCACCTGCATAGTTACGGGTAGGCTGTGTCATGTATACTTTCGCCAATAAGGCTTGTGCCGCAGCTCTAGAAGCTCTTGATTTAGAACCATTATCCAATACGCTTACCGCTTCTTGTAAATCTAATACGATTTGCGCATACACTTGCTCTACCGATACTCTAGTAAAGAGCGCTTCGCTATCATCTGCCAATACTATTTCAGTAACCAATGGAACTTCGCCATAAAGTCTAACTAAATTAAAGTAGGCAAAGGCACGTAGAAACTTTGCTTCTGCTGTGTATTTTGGTTGATTGGCAGCGTCTGCAATATCTATATAATCTAAAATATTGTTAGCTCTAAAAATTACCTCATACATTGATTGATAGTAATCTTCAGATTCTACGTTAGTAGCATCCACTACATATCTATGAAAATCGGCTTTCGAACCTTCTAAAGTTTGTGTTCTTGTATTATCAGAACGATGCTCTGTCAAAAGATGCTCTAATTGAACACCTCTATTGGCATTAGCTTCGTTGCCTTCTGTATTTTCATTTACACCTTGTAAACCGTCATAGATACCATAAATACCGGCTAGTACGTCATCGTCTGTTTGAAAAAACGATTCTACTGCTATAGCTGTCTCTGGTAACGGGCTCAAAAACTCATCACTACAGGACAAAAAAACAGAACCTGTAATCGCAAAGACTAAAAATTTTATATGTTTCATAATGTATTGTGTGTATTAAAATTAAAAATCGATGTTCATACCTATGGTTAACGTACTAAATATAGGTGTACCAGCACGTTGAGACCCATAAGCTCTAGGGTTAGATCCATCTACAAATTCTGGGTTAAAACCATGATAATCATTTGCAGTGATATATAATAGGTTTTGCGCAGTTCCATATACTCTTAAACCGGTCAACCCAAATTTATCTAAAGACTTACGCGAAAAATTATAACCCAAATTAACATTTCTTAATGAAAGGTAATTAGCACTTGCGATTACCTCGCTAGTCAATACCTTTTCTTGAATAAAAGAAACATCAGATACATAGCCATCAGCAACTGCCTGCAATGCACCACCACTTCTAGTTTGGTTACCGAACCAGTTGTAGAAATATTCATCACCAATATTGTTTACTTGTGCCCCTAAGCTACCTTGAAGCATGAAAGAAAAATCAAAATTACCTATCTGAAATTCATTGGTAAAACTGTAAATTAAATCTGGATAAGGATCTCCAAGTATTGTTTTATCTTCTGCGGTGATAATACCATCACCATTCAAATCCAATACTTTGGTATCTTGAGCTTCACCATTAATTCTGTTCCATGGATTGTCTACATAAGTTGTTCTATACTCTAAATCTGAATATGTTGGATCCACGACATAACCCCAAAAAGAAGAAATAGGCTCACCAATACGATTAATCCATTGCGAGTTTCTTCCATAATCATCTTCAATTAGTGCATTGTTAGAATCTCCAAAACTTAATAATTCGTTTTGATTGGTGGAAGCTACAATAGTAGAACTCCATTTAAATTTTTCGCTCAAGATATTTTTAGTCCTAAATTCAAGTTCGAAACCTGTATTTTGAACTTCACCTAAATTCACAATACCACTACTAAAACCAGTTACGAAGGATACAGGATTTTCTAGAAGCAAATCATTACTTGTTCTTTTGTAATAATCAAATGACCCAGATATTCTGTTATTAAAAAACCCATAATCCAGTCCAATGGTCAATTCCTCCGAAGCTTCCCATTTCAAAAGATCATTTGCAATATTTCGTGGAGATACGCCTGTAACGATACTACCATCAACTACAGCATTAGAATTATTTAATAAAGCTAGGTAAGGGTAAAGATTAACATTATCATCACCTACATTAAAATTCTCTGCACCAGTTAAACCATAACTAGCTCTGAATTTTAGACTATTGATCAACTTGCTATCTTTCAAAAAATTCTCTTTTGCAACATTCCAACCTACTGATACCGCAGGGAAATCACCATACTTGAAGTCAGAACCGAAAACAGAACTACCATCTCGCCTAAAAGAAGCATTGAATAAGTATTTATCTGCATATGCATAATTTAATCTAGCAAAATAACCTACTTTTTTAAGCTGTACGTTAATCTCATCAAATTCAGCAATTGCAGTAGCGCCTTCTAGATTTTTCAACAAATCGTTAGTATACCCATTACCTGTAACCTGACTCTCGTTACTTCTCCTTTGCTGAACAGTCATACCCCCTAAAAGGTCCAAATCATGATTTCCAAAGCTTTTACTGTATGACAGCGTATTATCTAAAACCAATCTAATACGATCTCTGTTTTGTAAATTGTATTGAGCCCTGCTATTACCTGAGGCATGGTACTTGGTACCATCCCATCTTGTTCGTTTACGTTGTTCTAGAGTTACACCTAAATTTGTTTTAGCAGTTAGTCCATCAAAAAGTTCATAACTTAAATAAGTAGAACCGAACAAATTTGTTTTATATTCAAAATGCTCACGCTCTACATACTGTGC
>JANQUX010000363.1 GCA_030730545.1 Maribacter sp.
ACCATACTTAGATCTTCTTTGCGTACGTCCAGCAACACCGGCAGTATCTAAAGCTCCTCTAACGATATGGTAACGAACACCTGGTAAATCTTTAACTCTTCCGCCTCTTACTAATACTATCGAGTGCTCTTGAAGATTGTGACCCTCTCCCGGAATGTAAGCATTTACTTCCTTACCGTTAGTTAACCTAACCCTTGCTACTTTTCTCATAGCTGAATTTGGTTTCTTCGGCGTGGTAGTATAAACACGTGTACAAACACCCCTTCTCTGAGGACACGAATCCAAAGCAGCCGATTTACTCTTCTTAGTAATCGTCTCTCTTCCTATTCGTACTAATTGTGATATTGTTGGCATACTATAATAATATATAAAAATTACCCCTACTTTAAGGGTCGGCAAATGTAGTAATATTTCCCTAACATTCAAACCAAGTTGCATTTATTTTCATTTTTTTTTAAATCAACGAAAATTAACCTCAATTAATAATTATTAATTTACCCTTAAAAATATTTCAAATATAATATCGATATAGATAGAATTAAAATTGAATAAACAGCAGCTTTTTCTGATATTTTCTACAGAATTGCGAATATGATAAAATAATACCTGTCGAATTATATAACTTTAAATATGGATCGTGTTTTATCTGTAACTTCTGATTTTATAACATCTTCTTAAAGTTTTATTAAAATTCTCTTGCTTTATTAACACATTATTGTGATGTTTGCTGCTAGCTAATTCAAATAATTTAAAAATGAGAACAAAACTAAATGGATTGTTAACGCTACTACTAGCGTTAGTTGTGCATATTTCTTTTGCACAACAAAAAACAGTATCCGGTACGGTTACTGATCAAGGAGGGCTTCCTTTGCCCGGAGTTAACATTGTAGTCCAGGGTACCACAACCGGTACACAGACAGATTTCGATGGTAACTATTCTATTATGGCTTCTGAAGGGGAAACCTTATTGTTTACCTACATTGGACAAAAAGCAGTTCGCCAAGCAGTTGGCGCATCAAGCACTGTTAATGTAGTAATGCAAGAAGATGCTCAGGCATTGGAAGAAGTTGTTGTTACTGCACAAGGTATTAAAAAGGAAAAACAAGCCTTAGGATATGCCGTGGCAGAAGTTGACAAAGAGCAACTTGAACAACGAGCAGAAGGTGACGTTGGTAGAATCTTAACAGGTAAGGCTTCTGGGGTAAACATTACATCTCAAAGTGGTCTTTCTGGTTCTGGTACTAGTATCGTAATTAGAGGATTAAGTAGTTTCAGTGGTAGTAACCAAGCCCTATTTATTGTTGATGGTGTTCCTTTTGACAGTGGAACAAATGGACAGGCACGTAATGGTGATGACAATAGTTTTGTTGACGGTAACAACGGATCAAGTAGATTCTTGGACTTGGATCCTAACAACATCGCTAGTGTAAATGTATTAAAAGGTCTTGCTGCCGCAACATTATATGGTACAGCTGGTCGTAATGGTGTAATATTGATTACAACAAAAAACGGTGCGCCTGGAACAGGTGGTGTTAAAAAGAATGAAATTACAGTTAGTAGTTCTTTATTCTTTAATGAAATTGCATCCTTACCGGATTACCAAGATGAGTACGGTAATGGTTTCGATCAAGCTTTTGGTTGGTTCTTTAGTAACTGGGGACCAAGTTTTAATGAAGGTGGTATTTCCGGATGGGGAAATCAATCTGCGATAGATGAAAACGGAACTTTAGCACATCCATATTCTACGTCAACCTCTGCAATTCGAGCAGCTTTTCCTGAATTACAAGGAGTGCGTTATGATTGGAAACCTTATAACAGTGTTGAGAAATTCTTTAGAACTGGGGTTGTAAAGTCAAATTCTGTAAACTTTAATGGTTCATCAGATGATAGCAAAATTTCATATAATGCCAATTTTGGTCATTTAGATGATGAAGGATTTACACCTGGTAACAACTTAAAAAGATATACTTTAGGTTTAGGAGGTAGAGCTATTCTATCTAATAAATTTACTGTTTCTGGTACTATGAACTTTTCTAACACTAACTTTAAATCGCCTCCGGTTGCTGCAAGTACTGGTAACAGCGTATTTGGTGATGGTTCATCTATTTTTGCAAACTTATTTTATACACCGCGAAGTATTGATATTCAAGGCTTACCTTTTGAGAGCCCTGTAGATGGTAGTAGTGTATATTACAGACAGAACAACAGTATCCAACATCCATTATGGACCATTGCAAATGCAGTAACTCAACAAGTAACAAATCGTGTATTTGGTAATGCTGCTTTAGCATATGACATTAATGACAACTTAAATCTTACTTATAGATTTGGTTTAGATGTATATTCTGAAAACAATATCAATTCTCAGAATAAAGGTGGTGTAGGCGGTAGTGTTGCTACACAGAGTGGTATATTACAAACTTGGAACAATACGAACACCATACTAGACCACAACCTTATTCTGACCGGGCAATATGAACTTTCAGAAAAAGTAGGTTTTTCCTTTAACACAGGTGCAACCTCAAGAAGGGAAGTATTTGACCAAAATGGAGTTGCTAGTTCTGGACAAAATGTATTCGGAGTATTAAGACACTTTAACTTCGGTCTACAAGATGAAATTCAATTTTCTACGGAAAGAAATATAGTTGGTTTATACGGTCAATTAGATTTTGATTATGATAGAATGGTATACTTAACACTTTCTGGTAGAAATGATTATGTTTCAAACCTTTCAAGCGAAAATAACTCAATCTTTTATCCAAGTGCAAGTGTATCAATCATACCAACGAAGATATTTCCAGGCTTACAAAGTCAAAACGGAATTAATTATATTAAATTAAGAGCTGGATTTGGTACATCAGCAAACTTTCCAACGGAATATCCTGTAGCCTCTACTCTAGATCTAGATACTCAATTTTTTCAAGATGGATCAGGTCAAGATATAGTTGCTAATACTAGTGCAGATGACTTAGGTAATCCATTGTTAAAACCAGAATTACTATCTGAAATCGAAGTAGGTATAGAATCTAGATTTTTTAATAACAGATTATCTTTAGATGTTTCCTATTACGACAGAACAACAACAGATTTGATTATTAATAGACCTTTAGATCCGTCAACCGGTTTTACAGATACACAGACTAACATTGGAGAAATAAAATCCAATGGTGTTGAATTGGATGCAAACCTTGCACTTTTTAGATCAGAACAAGAGGGAGGATTCAATTGGAATATAAATGCCAATTGGACCACCAATGACTCTGAAGTAACAGACTTAGGAACTGACACCGATATTGTTGTATATTCTGGATTTACGAATTTAGGAAACGCAGCAATCGTTGGAGAGCAATTAGGTGTAATCGTTGGTAGTAGAATTCAACGTTCTGAAAGCGGAGAATTTTTAGTCAATGATGCTGGTAATTATGTTGAAGAAGAAGGAACTTTTGTAATAGGAAACCCTAATGCAGATTGGTCTTTAAACATTAGTAATTCAATGCAATTCAAAAACTTTTCATTTAATTTCTTATTAAATTACACACAAGGTGGTGATATATATAGTAGAACTGTTTCTACCCTATTAGGACGTGGTTTGACTACGGATACCGTAGATCGTTTAAACACTTTCATTTTACCAGGTGTACTAGCAGACGGTAGTCCTAACACACAACAAATCAACAACTCTACCTTCTATTTTGATAACATTTTATTTGGTCCAGATGAATTAGGTATCTATGATGCCTCAGTAATTAGATTACAAGAGGTATCATTAGGATATTCTTTACCTTCTAAATTTTTGGATAAAACTCCATTTGGAAGTCTAAGCTTTACACTTTCTGGGTTTAACTTATGGTATAATGCCATTAAC